>JAAYHO010000186.1 GCA_012735335.1 Gammaproteobacteria bacterium | reverse complement strand
GGGGCAGACCCTGAGCATGTCATTGATCGAGGTAGAGGAAGGCCGTGCCGTGGTGGAGGGCCGCCCGACGCGCAATGTCTACAACCCCATGGGTACGGTGCATGGCGGCTATGCCGCGACCCTGCTGGACAGCGCCTGCGGCCTGGCGGTGCACAGCCGCCTTGCCGCCGGGCAGGGGCATACCACGCTGGAGCTCAAGGTCTCCTATCTGCGCGCGCTGACGGAAGACAGTGGCGTGGTTCGCGGTGAAGGCCGGGTGATCTCCATGGGCCGCCGCGTGGCCTTTGCCGAAGCCACGCTGCACGACGGTAACGGGCGGCTGTGCGCCACGGCGACCTCGACCCTGCTGCTGTTGTAATTCACTCCGCAGCGTCGGGCACCAGGCTCGGCGCAGCGAGGCACGGAGACCTCAGTCGCTCCAACGCCCCGGCGCGTAGGAGAATACCGGCAATGACCAGTGCCAGCGGATGGCTGCCAGACGTATTCCCAGGCCGAAGACGAACGAGGCGGTCATGTTGATGTCTTCGTTGACTTCGAAATAGCGCAGCGTCAGATACAGGATCGCCACCAGCAGCGACACGCTGGCATACAGCTCCTTGCGCAGCACCATGGGGGTGCGGTTGCACAGGATGTCGCGCAGGATGCCGCCGAAGATACCGGTAGTCATGCCCGCCATGATCACCACCGTGGTGGTGTAGCCCAGGTTCAGTGCGACGTTGCAGCCGATGATGGTGAAGGCGATCAGGCCCATGGCATCCAGCACCAGGAAGATCGAGTGCAGGCGCTGCATGTAGCGCGCCACCAGCATGGTGAACAACCCGGCGGAGATGGTCAGGTGGATGTACATGGGGTGCTGGGTCCAGGTCACCGGATAGTTGCCCAGCAGCATGTCGCGGACGGTGCCGCCACCCAGTGCGGTGATGAAGGCGATGAAACCGACGCCGAACAGGTCCATGTTGCGCCGCCCTGCGGCAAGCGCGCCGGACATGGCTTCGGCAGTAATAGCTATCAGATAGATGTAAAGAAGCACACAGATATCCTCGGGACTGTGTCGCCTCTCCCCCTGTCCTTTTACCTGAGAGTTTACGCAGCCGGTAGACTGCTTGCCCCTTCGGTGGGTTGCAAGGCAACCTCTCTCCAGCTGGCGGTACGGTTGCAGTGCTTACATGTTAGCAGCTGCTTCCGGATCTGATTCGCAGTAACGGTGCCTGAGCGATTATGGGAGTTTGCGCCTTCGGCGGGGGGAGTGGATTGCCCCCTCTCTCCTGCGAGCGGGCGATTATACAGCAAGAATGGGTCTTTGCCAGACTGCTTGCCGTCCTTTGAGCCATCGCCGGGTTTTACAGCAGTGATCAGGGAGATTGTTTACACTGGGCTGGTTAACGACGAGGGGGAAGAGTATGTACCGGCAGATTATGACGTTCTGGTTCGAGGAACTGCAGCCGTCGGCCTGGTGGACCAAAGACCCGCAGCTGGATGAGCAGATCAGGCAGCGCTTTGGTGAACTGCATCGGCAGGCGTCGGTGGGTGAGCTGTGGCGCTGGCGGGCAGCACCTGAAGGGCGATTGGCCGAGATCATCATACTTGATCAGTTCTCCCGACATATCTACCGTGACCAGCCGGGTGCCTTTGCCCAGGATGCTGTGGCGCTGGTACTGGCCCAGGAGGCGCTGGCGGCGGGTGCCGACCAGCAGTTTCCGCGGCTGAAACGGCGTTTCTTCTACATGCCCTACATGCACAGCGAGTCGATGCTGATCCATCAGCAGGCAATGGAGTTGTTCAGCGCCGAGGGTATGGAGGAGGATCTGGGCTTCGAGGTGCGGCACCGGGAGATCATCCAGCGCTTCGGCCGCTATCCCCATCGCAATGCCATCCTCGGGCGGGACTCGACCGAGGCGGAACGCGAGTTCCTGACCCAGCCGGGCTCATCTTTCTAAGGAGATTTTCATGTATATCAGCAGGCCTCTGGTATTGACCCTGGCTCTGGCCGCCGTGACCGGCTGCAGCAACGGGCTGTTCGATTCTGCCGTGATCGACCAGCCATTCAGCGCCGAGCTGCAATGCGGCCAGTTGCCGATCAGCGTGCAGGGGCAGGGTGAGTCGCTGCAGCTGCAGGCCGGTGGCGAGCAGTTGCAGCTGACCCAGGCGGTCAGCGCCTCGGGTGCCCGTTATCTGGCCGAAGGCGAGCCGGAAACCAGCCTCTGGTTCAAGGGCGAGCAGGCTACTCTGGTGCTGCGCGGCAAGCAGTATCCCCGCTGCGCTCCGGCGGGGGCGATCATCGAGCCGTTCCGCGCCTCGGGTAATGAGCCGTTCTGGTCACTGAGCGTGGAGCAGGGCCAGATGACCCTGAGCCGGCTGAACGAAGGGGAGCTGGCGCCCCAGGGCTACCGGGCCGGTGACAGCAGCGGTGAATGGCTCAGTGATGGACAGCCGCAGATACGGCTGCAACTCAGTGACCAGCTGTGTGAAGACAGCATGAGTGGCATGAGCTACCCGCAACAGGTCCGGGTTCAGGTGGAGGGTAAGCAATTGGAAGGATGTGGCGGCAACACAGCCCGTCTGCTGCAGGGCGGCGAGTGGGTAGTGGAGGACATCAACGGCGGCGGCATCATCGACCGTTCCCGGGTGACCCTGAACTTCGGCGAGGACGGGCGCATTCATGGCCGCTCTTCCTGCAACAACTACATGGGACAGTATCAGCTGTCCGGCGAGGGGCTGAGCATCGGTCCGCTGGCCGGTACCCGCATGGCCTGCCCGCCGTCGCTGATGGAGCAGGAACAGCGGGTGCTGAAGAATCTGGAAGCGGTCCAGCGCTTCGAATTCGACCAGACCGGGGCGCTGCTGCTGCACTCGGCCGAGGGCACGCTGAAGGCCCGTCTGGAACACTGAGCGGAACTGAACGGAGGAGATGGACATGCTTGCATTGATACTGGGGCTGGTGATTTTTCTCGGCCTGCATTCGCTGCGTCTGTTTGCCCCGCACTGGCGTGCGGCCCAGGTCGAGCGGCTGGGACTCATGGCCTGGAAGGGCATCTATACGGTGGTGGCGCTGGTCGGGCTGCTGCTGATCATCTGGGGTTACGGTCAGGCTCGACTGGACCCGGTCTGGCTGTGGGTACCGCCGGTCTGGACCCGCCATCTGGCCTCGCTGCTGATGATTCCGGCGTTCATCCTGCTGGCGGCAGCCTATGTTCCCGGTACCCATATCAAGGCGCGGTTTGGTCATCCCATGCTGCTCGGGGTCAAGTTCTGGGCGCTGGCGCATCTGCTGGCCAATGGTGCGCTGGCTGATCTGCTGCTGTTCGGCGGTTTTCTGGCCTGGGCGGTGGCGCTGTTTGTGGTATCCCGACGCCGTGATCGGCTGGCGGCGGCGAGCTATCCGGCGCTGGGCGTCAGCCGGGATATCCTGGCCATCGTGCTGGGGCTGGTCGGTTTTGTGGTGTTTGCCCTGTTGCTGCACCAGCCGCTGATCGGCGTGCGGCCCTTTGCTGGTTAATCCGGGAGTTCAACTATGCAATTGCTGTATCCAGCAATAAAACCCTTCGCCCGCCATGATCTGGCGGTGCAGGCGCCCCATGTGCTGTACGTTGACGAAAGTGGCCAGCAGGACGGTCTGCCGGTGGTGTTCATCCACGGCGGACCGGGTGGCGGCTGTGATGAACTGAGCCGCCGCTTCTTCGACCCTTCGGTGTACCGCATCATCACCTATGATCAGCGTGGTGCCGGGCGTTCGACACCCCATGCCAGTCTGGAAAACAACACCACCGCCCACCTGATCGAGGATCTGGAAGCCCTGCGTGAGCATCTGGGTATCGAACAGTGGGTACTGTTCGGTGGTTCCTGGGGTTCCACCCTGGCACTGGCCTATGCCCAGGCCCACCCCGAGCGGGTGTTGGGCATGGTGTTGCGCGGCATCTTCCTGTGCCGCGACGAAGACATCCAGTGGTTCTACCAGCAGGGTGCCAGCCGCATCTTCCCGGATTACTGGGAGGAGTACGAAGCGCTGATTCCCGAGGAAGAGCGCGACGATATGGTGACCGCCTACTACCGCCGCCTGACCGGGGACGACGAGATCTGCCAGATGCACGCCGCCAGAGCCTGGTCGGGTTGGGAGGGCCGCTGCGCCACCCTGCGCCCCAGCCCGCAGGTGGTGGAGCGTTTTGTCGACTCGCGCCGGGCGCTGGCCATGGCTCGCATCGAATGTCACTACTTCATCAATAAGTCCTTCCTCGAACCGGACCAGTTGCTGCGTGACATGCCGAAGATTGCCCACATACCCGGCATCATCGTGCATGGCCGCTACGACATCATCTGCCCGCTGGACAATGCCCTGGCCCTGCATCAGCGCTGGCCCGGCAGTGAGCTGCAGATCATCCGTGACGCCGGGCACTCGGCCGGTGAGCCGGGCATTGCCGATGCTCTGGTCCGCGCCACCCAGGCCATGGCCCAGCGTCTGCTCAAGCTGAAGCCGGAGGCGGAATAGGTGAAGGGGTTATTGCAACGGGTCAGCCAGGCCCGGGTCGAGGTCGCCGGGGAGATTGTCGGGGCTGTCGATCAGGGCCTGCTGGTGCTGGTCGGCGTCGAGCCGCAGGACGACAGGGCCAGCGCCGACCGGCTGCTGCACAAACTGCTCAACTACCGGGTGTTTGCCGATGGCGAAGGGCGCATGAACTGCTCGGTGCAGGATGTGCAGGGCGGGCTGCTGCTGGTATCCCAGTTCACCCTCGCCGCCGACACCCGCAAGGGCCTGCGCCCCGGCTTCTCCACCGCCGCACCACCGCAGCAGGCCGAGGAGCTGTTCAACTATCTGGTGGAGCAGGCCCGCAAGACCTGGCCGCAGACCGCCACCGGGCAGTTC
>JAAYHO010000185.1 GCA_012735335.1 Gammaproteobacteria bacterium | reverse complement strand
GTACTCGACAGCCCCGACGCGAGCCCGCTCAGGGTAACCCGGGGCGAGATCCGCTTCGAACAGGTGAGCTTTCACTACGGCAAGGGCCATGGGGTGCTCGAAGACCTCAACCTGCACATCCGACCCGGCGAAAAGATCGGTCTGGTCGGCCGCTCCGGCGCGGGCAAGTCGACCCTGGTCAACCTGCTGCTGCGTTTCTACGACGTGGAGCATGGGCAGGTGCTGATCGACGGTCAGGATATCGCCACGGTCAGCCAGGACTCCCTGCGCCAACATATCGGCATGGTCACCCAGGACACCTCTCTGCTGCACCGCTCGGTGCGGGACAATATTCTCTACGGCCGTCCGGATGCGACCGAGGACATGCTGCACGAGGCCGCCCGCAATGCCCATGCCGATGGCTTCATCCCCGAGCTGAGTGACGCCAGAGGACGCATGGGCTACGACGCCCACGTGGGCGAGCGCGGCGTGAAACTCTCCGGAGGCCAGCGCCAGCGTATCGCCATTGCCCGGGTCATGCTCAAGGATGCGCCGATCCTGATCCTCGACGAAGCCACCTCGGCACTGGACTCGGAAGTCGAAGCCGCCATCCAGGAAAACCTCAACCAGCTGATGCACGGCAAGACCGTCATCGCCATCGCCCACCGCCTATCGACCATCGCCGAAATGGATCGGCTGATCGTCATGGATCAGGGACAGATTGTCGAAGACGGCAGCCATGCCGAACTGATCAGCCGCGGCGGCCTGTATGCCCAGCTGTGGGCCCGGCAGTCGGGTGGGTTTCTCGGCGAGTGAAACCCACCTTTTGTGGGAACACTACCGCTCCTGAACCTACCCCTCGGCCAGCATTTCGCGCAGTACGTAATGCAGGATGCCTCCGGCCTTGAAGTAGTCCACTTCATTGCTGGTATCGATCCGGCACAGTACTTCGAACTCCACCCGCTCGCCGTTTTCCCGGTGGGCGGTGGCTCGCAGGATCTGGCCGGGGCTGAGCTGGTCGTTGATGCCGGTGATATCCACCCGCTCATGCCCGGTCAGTTGCAGGCTGGCGGCGCTCTGGCCGTTGGTGAATTGCAGCGGCAGTACACCCATGCCCACCAGGTTGGAGCGGTGGATGCGCTCGAAGCTTTCGGCGATTACCGCCTTCACGCCCAGCAGATTGGTACCTTTGGCCGCCCAGTCGCGGCTTGAGCCGGTGCCGTATTCCTTGCCCGCCAGTACCACCAGCGGCACGCCCTGGGTCTGGTAACGCATGGCTGCATCATAGATGGACATGCGCTCGCCGCTGGGTACATGAATGGTCAGACCGCCCTCTTCACCGCCCATCATGCGGTTGCGGATGCGGATATTGGCGAAGGTGCCGCGCATCATGATTTCATGGTTGCCCCGCCGCGAGCCGTAGGAGTTGAAGTCCTCCGGACTGACGCCGAGCCGCTGCAGATATTCCCCCGCCGGGGAGCTGGATTTGATGTTGCCCGCTGGGGAGATATGGTCGGTGGTGATGGAGTCGCCGAATACCGCGAGGATGTGAGCCTGCTCGATGGGCTGCAGCGGCTGTATCGGTTTCTCGATCTCGGCGAAGTACGGCGGGTTCTGCACATAGGTCGACTGGCTGTCCCAGGCGTAGGTATCACCGGTGCTGGTGGCAATCGCCTGCCAGTGCTCATCCCCGCTGAACACGTCCGCATAGCGGCTGCGGAACATCTGATCCTCGACCAGCGCTACCGCCTCGGCAATTTCGGCGTTGCTCGGCCACAGGTCCCGCAGATAGACCGGTTTGTTGTCCCGATCCAGTGCCAGCGGTTCTTCCAGCAGGTTGATGCGGCTATCCCCGGCCAGCGCGTAGGCAACCACCAGTGGCGGTGAGGCCAGCCAGTTGGCTTTTACCTGCTGGTGGATTCGCCCTTCGAAGTTGCGGTTGCCGGACAATACCGCCGACACCACCAGATCATGCTCGCTGACCGCCTGACTGACCGTCTCCGGCAGCGGCCCGGAGTTGCCGATACAGGTGGTGCAGCCATAGCCCACCAGGTTGAAGCCCAACTGGTCCAGATAGGAGGTCAACCCGGCTTTGTGCAGATAGTCGGTTACCACCTTGGAGCCCGGTGCCAGTGAGGATTTTACCCAAGGCTTGCGCTGCACGCCCCGCTCCACCGCCTTTTTGGCCAGCAACCCGGCAGCCATCATCACGCTGGGGTTGGAGGTGTTGGTGCAGGAGGTGATAGCGGCAATTACTACTGCGCCGTTTTTCAGGATGTGCTCCTGCCCGTCCAGCTGAATGCGGACCTCGCTGCTCGGCCCACCTACTGCGGTACCACCCCCTCCCTCGCTTTCCAGCCGCTCGACTTCGGTGGCGGACGGGGTGAGCTGCTGCATGAAGCTGTCAAAGGTTGCGGCCACTTGACCCAGTGGTACCCGGTCCTGGGGCCGGCGAGGTCCAGCCATGCTGGGTTCGACCTCGTTCATGTCCAGATGCAGGGTGTCCGAGAATACCGGCTCATGTCCCGGCTCGCGCCACATGCCCTGGGCCTTGCTGTAGGCCTCAACCCGGGCAATCACCTCTGCCGGTCGCCCGGTCAGGCGCAGATAGCCCAGCGTTACTTCATCCACCGGGAAGAAACCGCAGGTTGCACCGTATTCCGGCGCCATATTGGCGATGGTGGCCCGGTCCGCCAACAGTAGATCAGCCAGACCATCACCGTAGAATTCCACGAACTTGCCTACCACTCCTTTCTGACGCAGCATCTGGGTGACGGTCAGCACCAGGTCAGTCGCGGTCATGCCTTCGCGCAATTTGCCGGTCAGCTTGAACCCGATCACCTCGG
>JAAYHO010000184.1 GCA_012735335.1 Gammaproteobacteria bacterium | reverse complement strand
GGGCCGTACCGAGCTGCCCAGCTATGTGGAAAAGGCGCAGAAGGGCGAGATTCCGCTGAATACCTTCATCACTCATACCATGGGGTTGGAGGATATCAACAAGGCGTTTGACCTGATGCATGAGGGCAAGAGTATCCGCTCGGTGATCCACTTCTGAGCCAGCGCCTCCTCCGGCATTGCGGGGAGCGCAGCGACGTGGCAATCCATGGGCCTCGGTGTCTCCGGCACCCACTGGATTGCCGCGCTGCGCTCGCAATGACGGGGGTGGGAGTGGCGGAGGGTGGTACGGTACCAAACTAGGCCGTCCAGCCTGCTCCGTCATTGCGAGGAGCGCAGCGGCGTGGCAATCCATGGGCCTCGGTGTCTCCGGCGCGCACTGGAATGCCGCGCTTCGCTCGCAATGACGGAGTGGGGTTGATTCATGCAAGAGGAGTTGTCTGATGGACTCTACAATTGAACTGGTGTCAGCCAACAAGTGTTTCGGTGGCTGGCAGAAGCGTTATCGGCACCGTTCCCAGGTGCTGGGTTGTGACATGGTGTTTGCCATTTTCCTGCCGCCGCAGGCGGATCAGGGCGAGCCGTTGCCGGTGTTGTACTGGCTGTCCGGGCTGACCTGCAATGATGAGAACTTCGTGCAGAAGGCCGGGGCGCAGCGCATGGCGGCGGAGCTGGGGGTGGTGGTCGTGGCGCCGGATACCAGTCCGCGCGGTGAGGGTGTGGCGGATGACCCCGAGGCGGCCTGGGACTTCGGGCTGGGTGCGGGTTTCTATGTCAATGCCACTCAGCAGCCCTGGGCGCGGCACTACCAGATGTACGACTATGTGGTGCAGGAGCTGCCCGCGCTGGTGGAGGGCAACTTCCCGGTGTCGGATCAGCGTTCCATCAGTGGTCATTCCATGGGTGGCCATGGGGCGCTGATCTGCGCCTTGAAGAACCCGGGGCGCTACCAGTCGGTATCGGCCTTTGCGCCGATCACCAACCCGGTCAATTGTCCCTGGGGGCACAAGGCCTTCGGCAATTACCTGGGTGATGATCGGGAGCAGTGGAAGCAGTGGGATACCTGCGAGCTGATTGCCACTGCCCAGGAGCGTCTGCCGCTGCTGGTGGATCAGGGCGAGGCGGACAACTTCCTCGCCGAACAGCTCAAGCCCGAGGCGCTGGAAGCCGCTGCCGCCGCGGCGGGCCATCCGCTGACCCTGCGTCGGCAGGCGGGTTATGACCACAGCTACTTCTTTATCGCCAGCTTTATTGATGACCACTTGCGGCATCATGCCAGGGCGTTGGGGCGGTTGTAAGGTGGTCTCTCGGAACGTCGAGCTGCTCCGGGAACGTCGAGCACCTGCTCGATGAGGCGTACCTGCCGGTAACATGGATGCGGTCGGCAGGCACGGGTGGACGAGCTGGTGCTCGTCCCTCCCAGGTGGAGTGCGGGGTTGTGACGGGCACCTTGGGTCGAGATGGAGCTCGACCCTCCATTTATGCCCTTCTGCCGGTAACCCGGACACGGTAATATCCCCCTTTCGTTTTTCTGCAGAGCAGGTATTCCATGCGTATTGGTCACGGCTACGACGTTCACCGTTTCGGTGAGGGCGATTTCATCACTCTGGGTGGGGTGAAAATTCCCTACGAGCGCGGGCTGGTGGCCCATTCCGATGGGGATGTGGTGATGCATGCAGTGACCGATGCCATTCTCGGTGCGGCGGCGCTGGGTGATATCGGTCGGCACTTTCCGGACACCGATCCGCAGTTCAAGGGTGCCGACAGCCGGGTGCTGCTGCGCCATGCGCTGGGTCTGGTGCAGGCCAAGGGCTGGAAGGTGGGTAATGTGGATGTCACCATCGCCGCCCAGGCACCCAAGCTGGCACCGCATATCGAGAACATGCGGGTACGGGTGGCCGAGGATCTGCAGGTGGAACTGGAACAGGTCAATATCAAGGCCACCACCACCGAGAAACTGGGCTTTGTCGGGCGCAAGGAAGGTATCGCGGTGGATGCGGTTGCCCTGTTGCTGGCGCTGTGAGCGACGCGCACAGCCCATGGCTGGGGCCGCGTGCCCATGGTGAGCCCTGCGGTCGGGCACTGCTCAAGGCCGAGCCGGAGCATTTTCAGGTCACCGAGATTCTGGATATCGAGCTGAGCGGGCAGGGCGAGCACCTGTGGTTGCTGATCGAGAAGCGCGACCTGAACACCGAGGATGTGGCCCGGCAACTGGCGCGGGTGGCCGGGGTCAAGCTGAAGGATGTCAGCTATTCCGGAATCAAGGACAAGCGCGCCATCACCAGCCAGTGGTTCAGTCTGCAACTGCCGGGCAAGGCTGATCCGGATTTTTCGCCCCTGTGGAACGATCAACTGCGCTGTCTGGCCAGCAACCGACACAGCCGCAAGTTGCAGCGTGGTGCCCACCGGGCCAACCGTTTTGTCATTCGTCTGACCGAACTGCAGGCCGATACTGCACGGCTGGATGAGCGCCTGCAGCGCATTGCCGAGCAGGGTGTGCCGAACTATTTCGGCCCCCAACGCTTTGGCCGCGACGGCAGCAATATCCAGCAGGCCCGGCACTGGGTCGAACGTGGCGCGCTGCCGCCAGCCCGGGGGACCCGCTCACGGCTGTTATCCAGCGCACGTAGTCTGTTGTTCAACCAGGTACTGGCCCAGCGGGTAGCCGACGGCAGCTGGAACCGTATTCTGCCCGGGGACTGCCTGGCCTTTACCGACAGCCGCAGTCACTTTACCGCCGAGCGCCTGAGCGCCGAGGATCAGCGCTTTGCGCAACTGGATATTCATGTGACCGGCCCATTATGGGGAGCCGGGGAAGCACCCGTTACCGCTGGGGTTGTGCAGCTGGAGCAGCAACAGGCAGCCAGCGAGCCGCAGCTGTGCCAATGGCTGGAAAGTGCCGGTCTGGAGCAGCAGCGGCGCATTCTGCGACTCCCCATCAGCGGCCTGACGTGGCATTATCCCGCAGCGGATTGTATTGAAATTGAATTCACCCTGCCCACCGGCTGCTTTGCCACCGCCGTACTGCATGAGCTGGTACTGCTGGATGACGAGCCGGGCGGCGGACTGGAAAGCGAAACCTGATGCGTATTCTCATTGCCAATGATGATGGTGTGCTGGCGCCGGGCCTGAAAGCCCTGCACGGCGCACTGGACGACTATGCCGATTGCGTGGTGGTAGCGCCCCACGAGGACCGCAGCGGTGCCAGCAGTGCACTGACCCTGGACAAGCCCCTGCGCCCCTTCTATCTGGAGAACGGCTTTGTCGGGCTGAATGGCACGCCCACCGACTGCGTACACCTGGGCGTCAACTCGTTATTCCCCGACAGCGTGGATATGGTGGTCTCGGGTATCAACCTGGGTGCCAACCTCGGCGATGACGTGCTGTATTCGGGCACCGTGGCCGCCGCGCTGGAGGGGCGCTTTCTCTCGCGTCCGGCCATGGCCTTCTCGCTGGTGGGCCGCCAGACCGATAACCTGCCCGCCGCAGCAGCCATAGCCCGTACTCTGGTGGAGTCCCACGCACAGCTGGAGCTGCCACCACGCACCATACTCAACGTGAATATCCCCAACCTGCCGCTGCAGCACATCAAGGGCATAGTGCTGACCCGCCTGGGCCATCGCCAGCGGGCGGCCAGACCGGTCAAGTGGACCGATCCCCGGGGCAAGGAAGGCTACTGGATATCCGTGGCCGGGGATGCCGAGGACGGCGGCGAAGGGACCGACTTCAATGCGATCATGCAGGGGTATGTATCGGTCACTCCGCTGCGGGTGGACAAGACCTATTTCGAGGTGTTCGACCATCTGAATGCTTGGCTGGGCGATCTGAGGGTACAGGGCGGTGCGTGATGATCTGTTGAAAACCGGTATCGGCATGACTTCCCAGCGTACCCGCGAGCGGCTGCTGGAGCGACTGTTCGAAGAAGGGATCCGTGACCTGAATGTGCTGGAAGCCATTCGCCGTACCCCGCGTCACCTGTTTGTCGACGAGGCGCTGGCCCACCGGGCCTATGAAGATACCGCGCTGCCCATAGGTCATAACCAGACCATTTCCCAGCCCTATATAGTGGCGCGCATGACCGAGCTGCTGCTGGGCGGAGGGCCGCTGGACAAGGTGCTGGAGGTCGGTACCGGCTCGGGCTACCAGACTGCGATTCTGGCCCAGGTGGTGGAGCGGGTGTTCAGCGTCGAGCGCATCCTGCCGTTGCAGGAGCGGGCCAAGGCGGTGCTCAGGGATATCGACATCCGCAATGTGGTGTTCCGCCATTCAGACGGTAGCTGGGGTTGGCCGCAATACGGGCCCTATGATGCGATTCTGGTCACCGCCGCACCGGCCGAGGTGCCCGGTGAGCTGCTGACGCAACTGGCTGACGGGGGCCGCATGGTTATCCCGGTCGGTGAACAGGAACAATTTCTTACCCTGGTGATCCGCGACGGGGATCAATTCATCCGCCAGCAGGTCGAACCAGTACGTTTTGTACCACTCTTGTCCGGAGCAATACATTCTTGAACCGCCGCTTGCTCAGTTATCTGCTGATTTACCTGAAGGGCATGGCCATGGGCGCTGCCGATGTGGTGCCGGGGGTCTCCGGGGGCACCATTGCGCTGATCGTCGGGGTTTATGAGCGGCTGCTCAAGGCGGTCGGCTCCTGTACTCCGGACAAGCTGCTGTGGCTGGCCCGGGGCCGTATCCGCGAGACCTGGCAGGCGATTGACGGGACTTTTCTGGTGTCGCTGGTGGCCGGTATCCTCACCAGTATTGCCGCCTTTGCCAACCTGCTGGGCTACCTGCTGAAAGAGCACCCGGAGATGACCTGGTCGTTCTTCTTCGGCCTGATTGTGGTGTCCGTGTATATCGTCGGTCGTGAGGTGCAGCGCTGGAATATCTGGATGGTGCTGCTGATGTTGGTCGGGGGCGGTTTTGCCTGGATGATCACCGTCGCCGCGCCGGTGCAGTGGTCGACCGCGCCGCTGTTCATTTTCCTGGCCGGGGCGATCGCCATCTGTGCGATGATTCTGCCGGGTATTTCCGGCAGCTTCATACTGGTGCTGCTGGGGCTGTATGCGACCATTCTCGGCGCGGTGCGCAGCTTCGATCTGGTCATGCTGGCGATCTTTGCCGCCGGCTGCGCGGTGGGCATGCTGAGCTTCGCGCGTATCGTGTCCTGGTTGCTGGAGCACGCCCGCAGTGCCACCATGGCAGCGGCTACCGGTCTGCTGATAGGCTCGCTGAACAAGGTCTGGCCCTGGAAGCAGACCATCAGCTGGCGGGAAAACAGCAAGGGTGTGCTGGAGCCACTGCAGCAGAACAATGTACTGCCAGCGACCTACGAAACACTCACCGGCGAGCCGTCCTGGTGGGTGGTCGGGATAGTGTTGATGGCAACCGCTATCCTGTTGGTTATAGCGCTGGAGTGGATTGGCCAGCGGGTCAGCCGCAACTGAAACTGGGCAGGATACGCTCGAATCGATTTGGCAGGGGGATGACTGTGAGGCGACGGAGCATCGGCAGCGCTGGCTTACCGGTAATCATGCTTCTGGCTGCGTTGCTGGTTGCCTGCGCCAGTCCCTCCGGCACCGCTCCGGTGGATGATCGCTCCCGGGGCGGGCAACGCGCCGCCCAGGTTACCAGTGGCAGCCACGTGGTGCAGCGCGGCGACACCCTGTATTCCATTGCCTTCCGCTACGGCTGGGACTGGAAGGCGCTGGCCGCGAACAACGGCCTGCGCCAGCCCTATACCATCTATCCCGGCCAGCGCCTGAGTCTCGCCACCCGTGGTGGTGCGTCTGGCAGTGCACGTCGCCCGGCCACCGCTGCGACGCCCGCCACCAGAACCTCTACCCGCAGCAGTACGCCCGCTCAGACTGCTGTCACCTCGCGTCCGAGTCCCGCCGCAACACCTGCCCCGACACCGTCGGCCCGCCCGACTCCCGCCCCGACATCTACTCCAAAACCGACTACCGTCCCCGGTTCGGTTTCCGGCTGGCAATGGCCTGCTCAGGGCCCACTTATAGCTCGCTTTCAATCGAACGGCAGTTTGAATAAAGGGATTGATATTGCCGGGCAATTGGGTCAGCCTGAGAAAGCTGCGGCCAATGGGGTGGTGGTCTACGCCGGCCGCGGATTGCTGGGCTATGGGGACATGATCATCATCAAGCATGATGAAACCTACCTCAGCGCCTATGCCCACAACAGCCGCCTGTTGGTGAAAGAGGGGGACCAGGTCAAAGCAGGGCAGTCAGTGGCTGAGATGGGCAATACAGGGACGGATAGAGTCAAGTTGCATTTCGAAATCCGTCGTCGGGGTCAGCCTGTGGATCCGCTTGGGTATTTACCAAAACTGTGAAGTTGTTCAAAACAAAGCTGTATCAGCATTGTCATAGTTTCCAGGCACACTGCAGGAGGCACCGGGAGAGAGGGTCGAAGTAATGCTTCCGACGATAGTCAGCGGAGACTGACGAACGCACCGAATTGCCAAGGCAATTCGACCAGTGTTTCGACTGAACATGGGGCATGCACATGGCAAATAATAATAATGCAGCTGACCGACACAGCAGCGATGAAACAGAGCTTCTGGATCAGGTCAAGCGTGACACTTGCGAGGGGGCTGGGAAGTCGGGCAGGGCGCGGATAGCTACGCCACGCAACCACCAGCGGGAGGACTCTTTCGAGTTTACCCGTCAACTTGATCCCACCCAGATGTATCTCAATGAAATCGGCTTCTCTCCGCTGTTGACGCCGGAAGAGGAAGTCCACTTCGCCCGGCTGGCGCAGAAAGGCGATCCCGCTGGCCGTAAACGCATGATCGAAAGCAACCTGCGACTGGTGGTCAAGATTGCCCGGCGTTACGTGAATCGGGGGCTGGCACTGCTGGACCTGATCGAGGAAGGCAACCTGGGGCTGATCCGCGCAGTGGAGAAGTTCGACCCCGAGCGCGGCTTTCGCTTCTCCACCTATGCCACCTGGTGGATTCGCCAGACCATCGAGCGGGCGATCATGAACCAGACCCGCACCATCCGCCTGCCCATTCATGTGGTCAAGGAACTGAATATCTACCTGCGTGCTGCCCGTGAGCTGACGCAGAAGCTGGACCATGAACCTTCACCCGAGGAAATTGCCGAGTTGCTCGACCGTCCGGTCGAGGACGTCAAGCGCATGCTCGGTCTGAACGAGCGGGTGGCCTCGGTGGATATGCCGCTGGGGGCCGACTCGGACAAGACTCTGTTGGATACCCTGCCGGATGATATGGCCGAGGATCCCAGCGACGTGCTGCAGGTGGAAAACCTCAATGCCAGTATCGACAACTGGTTGTCGGAACTGAGCGAGAAGCAGCGCGAGGTAGTCACTCGCCGCTTCGGCCTGCGTGGGCACGAGAGCAGCACGCTGGAAGAAGTAGGCCGGGAAATCGGCCTGACCCGCGAGCGGGTGCGACAGATCCAGGTCGAGGCACTGAAACGCCTGCGCGACATCTTCGAGCAGCATGGTCTGAGCAGCGAGTCGCTGTTCCGCTGAACAACCACCTGCCGCCACCCAGCGGGGTGGCGGCATCGCTCGTCATCCACGCATGACGAGTATCCCTCATCATTGCGAGCCCCTTTCCCTGTCATTGCGAGGAGCAGGGTAGTACCGTCGTGCGCTCCCACCTTCGTCATTGCGAGCGAAGCGCGGCAATCCAGTGCGTGCGGTGTCTGCGAGTACCGTGGATTGCCGCGTCGCTATGCTCCTCGCAATGACGGCGGCTGGCTCTTCGCCTCAGAGCCGGGCTTTGTCCCGGCTGCTGAAGGTCACGTATACCGCCGGCAAGACGAACAGGGTAAACAGCGTACCCACGGTCAGACCGCTGGCAATCACCACGCCGATATCGAAGCGGCTGACCGCACCGGCACCCTCGGCAATCAGCAGCGGCAGCATGGCGAAAACCATGGCGGCGGTGGTCATCAGTACCGGGCGCAGGCGGATGGCGGCGGCCTGTTCCACCGCCTCGCGGATCTCCAGTCCCTGCTGACGGCGCAGCTGGTTGGCAAACTCGACGATCAGGATACCGTGCTTGCTGATCACCCCGATCAGCGTGACCAGTCCCACCTGGGTGTAGATGTTCATGCTGGAAATGCCGAGGAACAGCGGAATCAGCGCCCCGCAGATCGACAGCGGCACCGTCACCAGAATCACCAGCGGATCGCGGAAGCTCTCGAACTGGGCGGCCAGTACCAGGTAAATCATCGCCAGCGCCAGTACGAAGGTGATATACAGCTCGCTGCCTTCCTGCTTGAACTGACGGGAGGCTCCGGCGTAGTCGACGCTGAAGCCCTGGGGCAGTTCTTCCCGGGCGATTTCCTCCAGGGTGCTCAATGCCTCACCCATGGCGACGATGGGCACGCCCTGGATGCGCGCTGCGTTGAGCTGCTGGAACTGGTTGAGCTGGCGCGGTCGGGTCTGCTCGCGGGTGCTGATCAGTGAGCCCAGCGGGATCATTTCGCCGTCGCGATTGCGCACATGGTACTGGGCCAGCCAGCTGGCGTTGTCCCGGTACTCGCGTTCGACCTGGGCTATGACCTTGTAGCTGCGGCCCTCGATGCTGAAGCGGTTGATTTCCCCTTCACCCAGCAGCGAGGCCAGGGTGATGCCGATATCCTCCATCGACACGTTCATCTGTGCGGCCTTCTCCCGGGAAATGTCCACCGCCAGTTCCGGCTTGTCGAAGGCCAGATCCACGTTCAGGATTGCGAACTTGCCGCTCTGACGGGCGCGCTCGGCGACCCGTTCGGTGACCTGCAGCAGGGTCTCGTAGTCGCCGGGGCTGCCGATCACGAATTGCAGCGGCAGTCCCTCGCTGGCGCCGGGCAGGGCCGGGACGCTGATGGCGAAGATCTGCAGTCCGGCCACCTCGTTCATGATCTGCTGCACAATCGGCTGCAGTTCCTTCTGGCTGCGCTCACGCTGGTCCCAGGGTTTGAGAATAAAACCGCCCAGACCACTGTGAACGCCGTCGATCCCGTTGATATGGAAATGCCCTTCGTATTCATCCAGCTCCTGCAGACGCCGGTTGACCTCGTCGGTGTAGTGGGTCAGGTACTCCAGGTTGGCGGTCTGTGGTGCGTTGGTGAGCATGAAGATGAAGCTCTGATCTTCCTCCGGTGCCAGCTCGCTGCGGGTGAACATCAGCAGCGCCGGGATCAGCAGCAGTACCAGCACGCCGAAGGTCAGGGTCACACCGCGGGTGTTCATGCTGTTGTGCAGGGCACGCTGGTAGCGCAGTTGCAGGGCATGGAATATCCGATCCAGCCGCGCAGCCAGGCCGCCTTCGGCGGACTCCCTGGGTCGCAGCAGGCGCGAACACATCATCGGTGACAGGGTCAGGGCAACAATCCCGGAGATGATCACCGAGCCGGCCAGGGTAAAGGCAAACTCCTTGAACAGCGCGCCGGTAATGCCCTGCAGAAAGCCGATCGGCGCATAGACCGCCGCCAGGGTGACAGTCATGGCCACCACCGGCATGGCAATTTCCCGCGCACCGAGCAGTGCGGCCTCGAAGGGCGGTTTGCCCTCCTCGATATGTCGGTGGATGTTCTCCACCACCACGATGGCGTCATCCACCACCAGCCCGATAGCCAGCACCAGTGCCAGCAGGGTCAGCAGGTTGATCGAGTAGCCCATCAATTGCATGAAGAACAGCACGCCGATCATCGACAGCGGAATGGTCACCACCGGAATGATCACCGAGCGCAGCGAGCCGAGGAACAGGAAGACCACCACGATCACGATGACCACGGCCTCGGCCAGGGTCTTGATCACCTCATCGATCGAGGCCTGGATAAACAGGGTGGCGTCATAGGCCACGGACAGTTTCAGTTCCGGTGGCAGCTGAGCCTCGATATCCGGCAACGCCTTGCGTACTTCGGCGATGACCTCCAGCGGGTTGGCGGTGGTGGTGCCCTCGACACCGATATACACCGCGCGGATGCCGTTGAAGAAACTGATCGAGTCCAGCGACTCGGCACCCATCTCGACCCGGGCGATATCGCTGATCAGTACCCGCTTGTCACCATCGGTACGCACCGGAATGGCGGCGAACTGCTCCGGGTCCTGCAGGTCGGTCTCGGCATTGACACTGGTGACCACATATTCACCCTTGGTCTCCCCGGCTGCGGCGAGGAAGTTGTAGCGCCGCACCGCCTGGTTGACGTCGCTGGCGGTGACCCCCAGCGCAGCCATGCGCACCGGGTCGAGCCACAGGCGCATGGCGAAGTTCTGCCGACCCAGGATGGCCGCATCGGCGATCCCCGGCAGGGTAGCCAGGCGTGGCTGGACGATACGCGACAGGTAGTCGGTGATCTGCGGGTTGCTCAGGGTGTCGCTGTAGAAACTGATGTACATCAGCGCCGTCGCATCGGCGGCCTGGCGGCTGATCACCGGGTCCATGGCTTCGGCTGGCAACTGGTTACGCACCTCGGCGGCCTTGGACATGACGTCGGTGAACAAGCGGTCGGTATCCACCCCGAGGCGGGCGTGAATCTGGATCACCGAGAAGTTCTGGCGGCTCACCGAGCTGATGTAGTCCACCCCCTCGGCGCTGGCCAGACTCTGCTGCATGGGCTGGGTGATGTAACCCTGAATGACCTCGGCGTTGGCCCCGGGGTAAGCGGTGGTGACTGTGATCAGGGCGTTTTCCATGGCCGGATACTGGCGGATGGTCAGGCTGTTGAAGGCCTGCATGCCGAGCAGGATGATCAGCAGGCTGATCACTGTTGCCAGCACCGGACGGCGGATGAAGATATCGGTAAATGCCATGTCCGCAGCCTTACAGCGGGTTGCTGTTGTTGATGACCACTGCGGCGCCATCGTTGAGTTTCAGCTGCCCGGCGCTGACCACCTGATCGCCATCCTCCAGCCCCTCCAGCACTACGACCTGACCGTCCCGGCGTTCGCCGGTGGTGACAAAGCGGCGCTTGACCTGCAGCGCCTGCTCGCCGTCCTCCTGCGCCTGGCCCTGATCGTCGGTCGGCACCACCACGTATACCGAGTGGCCGTACAGGCTGAAGTTGATCGCGGTTTCCGGCACCACTACCCGGGGCTGTACGTCCGGCAGCAGCACGTTGAGCTCGGCAAACATGCCCGGCAGCAACTGCTCCTCGGGATTGCTCACGCCGGCCCGTACCAGCAGGGTGCGGGAGCTGGCCTCGACCCGGGGGTTGATGGCGGTGATCTGGCCGGTGAAACCCTGCTCGGGGAAGGCCGCCACAGTCAGCTTTACCTGCTGGCCGGTGCTGAGCGCCGGGTAGTGCTGCTCGGCCAGGCTGAAGTCCACGTACAGACTGGACAGATCCTGCAGGGTGGCGATCAGCGTACCGGGGGACAGGTAGTCACCCGGATCGACCTGGATGATACCCAGGCGGCCGCTGAAGGGTGCGCTGATGGTCTTCTTCTGCACAATGGCGCGGGCTTCGGCGACCCGGGCCTGGGCCTGACGCAGGGTCGAGCTGGCCTGGTCGAACTGGGCCTGGGATATGCTCTGGCGCTGCAGCAGGTTCTGCTGGCGGTTGAAGTCCAGCCGGGCCAGTTCCACCTGGGCCTCGGCGGTGGCCAGACTGGCGCGCTCGACTTCGTCGTGCATGGTCAGCAGAGGTTGCCCGGCTTCGACCTGCTGGCCGGACTCGAACAGTACCTGGTCGACGGTACCGCTGATCTCGGCGGTCAGCTCCACACCCTGGCGGGCGGTTAGGGTGCCGATGGCCGGCAGACGGGTCTGCCAGTCCTGCAGCTGTGCCAGGCTGGCGCTGATCTGGATCGGTGGCTTGGGCGCGGTAAAGATGGCTATCTGCTGTTTTATCGACCAGAATTTCCAGGCGCCAAGGGCGGCCACGGCGAGTATGAACACGACCAACATCAGAACAAGTTTACGCAGCATGACGGAATTCCTGGCATCGGGTCGCGAATGGCAATCCTGCCACCGACAGATATTGAAATTATGTGCGAAGATTACCGGGTCGCCGGACTGAAACAAAGAGCAGATATGTAGCGTTTTCAATCGCTGACTACAAAGGAGCGGAATGCATGGACTGGGGCAAGGTGATTTTGTTGGTAATCGGGGCCGGGGTGGTGGTGCTGCTGGTGTACGCCATTACCCTGTATAACCAGCTGGTGGCGGTCAAGCATGCGGTGACCCAGGCCTGGTCGAATATCGATGTATTGCTGCGTCAGCGCCATGAGGAGCTGCCCAAGCTGGTCGAGGCCTGTCGTCAGTACATGCAGTACGAACAGGCCACGCTGGAGCGGGTGATCAGTGCCCGCAACGCGGTGAGTCAGGCCCGGGACCGTTCCGATGTGAAGATGCTGGGGCAGGCCGAGACCGCCCTGCGTACCGGGCTGGGCCAGTTGTTCGCGCTGGCGGAGAACTACCCGCAGTTGCAGGCCAATGCCTCATTTCAGCACCTGCAGCAGCGTATTTCCGGTCTGGAAAACGGTATTGCCGATCGGCGTGAGCTGTATAACGCGGCGGTGAATATCAACAACGTGCGTATCGAGCAGTTTCCGGATGTATTGATTGCCCGCATGTTCAACTTCCAGGCGGCTGAACTGCTGCGCTTTTCCGAGGCGGAGAAGGCTGACGTGGATCTTCGCCAGCTGTTTTCATGATTGAACTGCCCGGCGGCCTGATGCTGCCCAACCACTATTACGGCATTGCCCTGGCTGCCACCTCGCTGCTGGCCCTGTGGCTGCTCTACCGCACCTTCAGCCGCCTGCGCCGGGCGCGCTGGGTGGAGGATACGCCAACCTCGCTGATCCGCTCGGCGGCGCAGGGTCTGGTGGAACTCAACGGCTGGGCGGATGCCGGTGGGCACCAGCCATTGCTGTCGCCGCTGGCGGGGCAGACCTGTCTGTGGTACCGCTTTACCGTCGAGGAATACCGCGGCGATGGCCGCAACCGGCGCTGGCAGGTGGTCGAGCGCGGGCAGTCCGATCGGCCCTTTGTGCTGCGTGATGCTACCGGTGAATGCTGGATAATGCCCAAGGGTGCGGAGATCCATCCGCGTTCGCGCAGGCGCTGGGAGGGCAAGCGGCGCTGGCCGCTGGCGCCGAGCAAGCAGACCCGTCTGCTGGGTTCATTGCTGGGGCGACGTTACCGCTATACCGAGGAGTATCTGCAGCAGGAGGATCTGCTGTATGCACTGGGCTGGTTCGAGAGTCGCGGAGGCAGCCATGCGGTGCCGGACAAGAGGCGCATCGCCCGGCAGATCATCAGTGACTGGAAGGCAGACTACCCGACGCTGCTGGCGCGCTTTGACCGCAATGGCGATGGCCAGCTGGATCAGCTTGAATGGCAGCAGGTGCAGGCCGCTGCCGCCAGTGAGGCCCGGCGGCAGGCCCGGGATGTCACCCTCCAGCCGGTAGTGCACAGCCTGAGCAAGCCGCCGTATCGAGGCATACCATTCCTGCTGTCGGATCATCATGAAGAACAGCTCAGTCGGCGGCTGCGCCGACAGTCGATCTGGAGCCTGCTGGGCATGCTGTTCAGCGGTAGCGTGGCAGGCTGGCTGTGGCTGGCCCTATGGGTTTCCTGAGCTGGCTTCCTGTTGGTAGTTGCGCATCCATACCCATAGTGCGGGTGCAGCCAGCGGACGGCTGTAGAAGTAGCCCTGACCGATATGACAGCCCTCATCGCGCAGGTATTCTTCCTGTTCGGCGCGCTCAACGCCTTCGGCAATCACCTGCATGTTCAGGTTGTGGCCCAGCTGGATGATGATGCGCACGATATTGCGGTCATCCTCATCCACCAGCAGGTCGCCGATAAAGCTCTTGTCGATCTTGATCTTGTTCAGCGGCAGGCCGCGCAGATAGCTCAGCGACGAATATCCGGTACCGAAGTCGTCCAGGGCAATCCGCACGCCGGTGGCTTTCAGCTCCTTCAGGTGGCGGGCAGCGGCCTGGATATCCTCCATCAGACCGGTTTCAGTCACTTCCAGATCCAGGTCGTGGCGCGCCAGATCATGGCGGTCCAGAGTGCGGGTAACCATGGCGCACAGGTCCGGGTGGTGCAGCTGCACAGTGGACAGGTTCACCGACATGCGCAGCCCGGGCATGCCATTCTGCTGCCACTCGCGTAACTGGCGGCAGGCCTGATCCAGCACCCATTCACCGATGGCGATGATGGCGCCGCTCTGTTCGGCCAGCGGAATGAACAGATCTGGCGGCACCATGCCCCGCTCCGGGTGGTGCCAGCGCAGCAGCGCTTCCACACCGATCACCTGTTGGCTGTTGAGATCGATCTGCGGCTGATACACCAGGTGGAACTCGTTGTTCAGCAGGGCATCATGCAGACCGGAGGCCAGCTCGCGGCGCATGCGCATTTCGCTGTCGACGCTGGCGATATAGAACTGGTAGCGGTTACGCGAGCGGGTCTTGGCCAGCATCATGGTCTGCTCGGCCTTCTGCAGCAGTTTGCCCGGGTCCATGCCGTCATCCGGAAACAGGGTAATGCCGATGGTGGCCCGCAGCGAAACGCTGCCGGCATCCAGCGGAATGGGCTGGTTGAGGTCGTTGAGCAGCTGTTGGGCCAGTTCGGCGACTTCATAGGGCTCCTGCACGTCGGTGACAAGCAGTGCGAACTGGTCTCCGCTGAGACGGGCGACGCTGGTCAGTCGACCGCTGTGCGACTGCAGCCGCTCGGCGACCATGATCAGCAGCCGGTCACCGGCCTGATAGCTGAACTTCTCGTTTATTTCCTTGAAGTCATCCAATCCGCAACAGAGCACTGCCACGTTGCGCTGGCGGCGCTGGCGGCGCTGGGCATCCACCAGCACCCGGCCCAGCTGTTCCAGCAGCAGGCTGCGGTTAGGCAGCCCGGTAAGCTGATCATGGCGGGACAGGTGCAGCAGGTTGGCCTCGGCTTCGCGTCGCC
>JAAYHO010000183.1 GCA_012735335.1 Gammaproteobacteria bacterium | reverse complement strand
GGGGCTGTGGGTCGTTCATGGTTTGTCCTCAGGCCACTTCCTTGCGTTTGGGCAGGCTCTGCACCAGCAGGTAACGCAGCAGTGCGCGGTAGGCCAGTACGCCCCGGGCGTTGGCTTCCAGTTGCGAAGGGACCAGTCCGGCATGGCTGGCATCGCGCAGTTTGGTATCAATCGGGATGTAGGCCTGCCACAACTGTTCTTCGTATTCGTTGCGCAGTTTGCGCAGGGTGCTGAGCGAGGCCTGGGTGCGTCGGTCGAACAGGGTCGGTACTATGGTGTAGGGCAAGGCCTGACGGCGCGAGCGGTTGACCATGCCGAGGGTGTGGACCATGCGCTCGAGGCCCTTGAGGGCGAGAAATTCGGTCTGTACCGGCACCACCAGCTGTTCGCAGGCGGCCAGCGCGTTGATCATGGATACGCCCAGCAGTGGCGGGCTGTCGATGATGGCGAAGTCGAACTCGCCCTGCAGTTGTTGCAGGGCGCGGGAGACGACCAGGCCGAAGCCGCCCTGGGCTGCCGACTGGCGCTCCAGGGTGGCCAGCGAGGTGCTGGAGGGCAGCAGGCTGATCAGCTCGTGGGTGGTGTTCAGCAGCAGCGCGGCGGCCAGGCCATCCGGCACCCTGCCCTGATGCTGGAACAGGTTGTAGACGCTGTTGGTCAGCTGGTCGGGGTCATGGCGGAAGTAGCTGGTCATGGAGCCGTGCGGGTCCAGATCAACCACCAGCACACGCTTGCCCTGGTCTGCCAACAGACCGGCAAGCGCTACGGCGGAGGTGGTCTTGCCTACCCCGCCCTTCTGATTGGCCACTGCCCACACTCTCATTGCCACGGCTCCCAGGGCTTCAATTCACTGCCCTATCAATAATCCGGTTCCTGGCCCGGCTGTTCAACCCGGGTCGGTTCCATTGCCTGCTTCAGCCCGCGCCTGGCGCATGGCTGGCAGATTTTCGTCGCTGTGCTGGTGGCGCTTGTCGGTATAGCGCGAGACCAGCAGTACCACCCGACGGTTGGCGCGACGCCCCTCTGCAGTATTGTTATCGGCAATCGGCCGGTGTTCTCCATAGCCGACTGCGGCAAGACGTCCGGCGTCTATGCCTCCGGAGCTGAGCATGCGCACCACGGTGGCGGCCCGGGCTGCGGACAGCTCCCAGTTAGTGGGGTACAGACGCGAGCGGATCGGGATGTTGTCGGTAAAGCCTTCGACGTGCACCGGGTTGTCGTAGGGCGCAAGGATATCGGCGATGCGCTCGACCAGCTCGAAGGCGCTGTCCAGCGGCAGGGCATCACCGCTGGGGAACAGCAGGCCGGAGCTGAGCTCGATCTCGATCCACAGTTCGTTGGCATGGACGCGCAGGTCGCCGACATTGATCAGCTCACCGAAGGCTGATTGCATGGCCTCGGCGATGGTTTCCAGCGGGTCCTGGCTGGTGCCCTCGCCGCCCCCGGCGGCGCTGCCCTGGCTGTCCATCGGCGCGAGCAGTGCCCTGGGGACTTCCTCGCCCAGCTGAATCGGGTCCATGGTCTTCGGGTTCTGTGCGAACACACCGGTCAGCGACTCGGTGAGTACCTTGTACTTACCTTCGTTGACCGAGGAGATGGAATACATGACCACAAAGAAGGCGAACAGCAGGGTGATGAAGTCCGCGTAGGACACCATCCAGCGTTCGCTATTGCCATGTTCCTCTTCTCGATAACGGCGCATGGGCTAGTCCAGGAAGCCTTCGAGCTTCATTTCGATGGAGCGTGGGTTTTCCCCTTCGGCGATGGACAGCAGCCCTTCGAGCAGCATTTCCTGATAGCGCGACTGCTCCAGCACCACGGCTTTGAGCTTGGCTGCCACCGGCAGCAGAAACAGGTTGGCCAGGGCCACGCCGTAGATGGTGGCGACAAAGGCTACCGCGATGCCGCTGCCGAGCATGGCCGGGTCGGCCAGGTTGCCCATGACGTGGATCAGGCCCATGACCGCACCGATGATGCCAATGGTCGGGGAGTAGCCGCCCATGCTTTCGTAGACTCTGGCGGCACGCAGATCGCGGTTCTCCCGGTTGACCAGTTCCACTTCCAGAATGCTGCGCAGGGTTTCGGTCTCGCAGCCATCGGCCAGCAGTTGCAGGCCCTTGCGGGCAAACAGGTCGGGCTCCATATCGGCTATGGTTTCCAGGCCGAGCAGCCCTTCCTTGCGGGCGATATTGCTCCAGTTGACCACCTGGCCTATGCCTTCGTGCAGCGGGGTCTTCGGTGAGCGGAACACCCAGCCGAACATACCCAGAGCCCGTTTGAATACCGGCAGCGGGGTCTGGATGAAGGCCGCACCCAGAGTGCCGCCGATGACGATCAGCGCCGCCGGGCCGTTGACCAGCGCACCGATATGCCCGCCTTCCAGGTAATTACCGCCGACGATGGCGACAATTGCCAGCAGCAGACCGATGATGCTGAGGATGTCCATCAGCCCAGCTCCGCCAGATACCGGGCAATCTCGTCCAGGTCATAGACGCCATCGGCCAGGTTGGCCTTGACCACGGCCATGGGCATGCCATAGATCACGCAGCTGGCCTCATCCTGGGCCCAGACGCTGCTGCCAGCCTGTTTGAGCATGCGCGCCCCTTCGCGGCCATCCGCGCCCATGCCGGTGAGGACGATGGCCAGTACCTTGTCCCGAAATACCCGGGCCGCCGAGCCGAAGGTGACGTCGACGCTGGGTTTGTAATTCAGCCGCTCATCGCCGGGGAGGATACGCACTGTACCGCGCCCGTCGATCATCATCTGCTTGCCGCCGGGGGCCAGCAGTGCCACGCCGGGGCGCAGGGTGTCGCCGTCCTGGGCTTCCTTGACGGTGATCTGGCAGAGCTTGTCCAGGCGCTCGGCAAAGGCGGTGGTAAAGGCACCGGGCATGTGCTGGATGAGCAGGATGGGCGCCGGGAAGTTGGCCGGCAGCCGGGTCAGAATCCGCTGCAGGGCCACCGGCCCGCCGGTGGAGGTGCCGATGGCAACCAGCTTGTAGCTGCGTTTACGCGGTGCCGGGCTGCGCCTGGCCGGCTCGGCGGCAACCGGTGCCGGGCTGGGGGTACGCTGCGGTGCTGGTGCACGGGCCGACGGTGGCGGGCTGACCGGGCTGCCGACGGTGGCAGGCGTATGGCTGAAGCCCAGGGAGCGGCGGTTACTGCGGGCCAGTGCATGTACCCGCTCGCAGAGCATCTGCCGCACCTTGTCCGGGTTGCGCGAGATATCCTCGAAGTTCTTCGGCAGGTAGTCCGCTGCTCCGGCGTCCAGTGCATCCAGGCTGACCCGGGCACCTTCGTAGGTCAGCGAGGAGAACATCAGTACCGGGGTGGGTTGGCGCTGCATGATCTGGCGCACGGCGGTGATGCCATCCATCACCGGCATTTCGTAGTCCATGGTGATGACATCGGGGTGCAGCGCCAGCGTCTGCTCCACGGCTTCCTGGCCATTGGTGGCCGTACCGACCACCTTGATCTGTGGGTCGGCCCCGAGGATTTCCGCTACCCGGCGGCGAAAGAATCCCGAGTCATCCACCACCAGCACTTTAATCACCGGACTCTCCTATCCGCGACGCGCGTAACGCTTGAGCAGGCCTGGAATGTCCAGAATCAGCGCTATGCGGCCGTCGCCGGTGATAGTCGCCCCTGCCATGCCCGCTGTGCCATGCAACATGCCGCCCAGCGGTTTGATGACTACTTCTTCCTGGCCGACCAGTTGGTCAACCACGAAACCGACCCGCTGGGTGCCAACCGAAACGATCACCACGCTGGCGGCAGTGCGGTCCAGCTCGCCGTTGGCGCTGGGCATGAGCCAGCGTTTGAGCCAGAACAGCGGCAGTGCCTTGTCCCTTACTATGATGACTTCCTGGCCGTCGACCACGTTGGTGCGCGACAGGTCCAGGTTGTAGATCTCGTTGACGTTGACCAGCGGCAGGGCAAAGGCCTGGTCGCCGAGCATGATCATGAGGGTCGGCATGATGGCCAGGGTCAGGGGCACCTTGATGGCGATCTGGGTGCCCTTGCCTTTGGTCGAGTCGATGGCGATGGTGCCGTTGAGCTGGGAAATGCGCGTTCGGACCACGTCCATGCCGACGCCGCGACCGGATACGTCGGATACTTCGGTCTTGGTCGAGAAGCCTGCGGCGAGGATCAGGTTGAAGCATTCGCCTTCGCTCAGGCGCTCGGCGGCGTCCTTGTCCATCATGCCCTTTTCCACCGCCTTGGCGCGCAGCACTTCGGCGTCCATGCCCTTGCCATCGTCGGTGATGGTAAGCAGGATGTGGTCGCCTTCCTGGCGGGCAGCCAGCTCGATGGTGCCGCTGCGGGGTTTGCCTGCGGCTTCACGCTCATCGGGCATTTCGATGCCATGGTCAACCGAGTTGCGCACCAGGTGTACCAGCGGATCGGCCAGGGCTTCGACCAGGTTCTTGTCCAGGTCGGTATCTTCGCCGATCAGCTGCAGGGTGATTTCCTTCTTCAGGTTACGCGAAAGGTCGCGCACGACCCTGGGGAATCGGCCGAACACCTTCTTGATCGGCTGCATGCGGGTCTTCATGACCGAGGCCTGCAGGTCGGCGGTAACCATGTCCAGGTTGGCTACGGCCTTGGCCAGCTCTTCGTCTTCACTGCCGCCGCCGATGCGGGTCAGACGGTTACGCACCAGTACCAGCTCGCCGACCATGTTCATGATTTCGTCCAGGCGCGCGGTATCCACCCGGACGGTGGTTTCTGCGGCGACCGGTTCGGTACCGGGCTCGGCCCGGCGCTCCGGTTTGGCAGCGGGCTTGGCCGGGGCTGCGGCGGCGGGAGCTGGCTGGGCCTTGGCGGCCGGGGCAGCAGCCGGTGCGGGCGGCGGCGCGGGTGTTGCTGCGGCCGCTGGCTGTTCGGTTACTGCCGCGCCAGGTCCCTTGCCTGCGCCGTGCAGCTCATCGAGCAGGGATTCGAATTCATCGTCGGTGATGATGTCGTCGGCAGCCGCTGAGGAATCTGCGGCTGCAGGCTCTGGTGTGCTGGCTGCCGGCTGGGCACCCGGGCCCTTGCCAGTGCCGTGCAGCTGATCGAGCAGCGCTTCGAACTCGTCATCGGTGATTTCATCGCTGGCGGCAGATGGCGCGATATCGTCCGGGGTGGCGTCGGCGGACGGCTCCGGGGTCACGTGCAGCGCTTCCAGCAGCAGTTCGAATTCGTCGTCGGTGATATCCCCTGCCAGCGGTCCGTCGCCCTGCTCCTCTGCGGCAGGCGGTTCAACTGCTGCGGCCTCCTCGGCAGCGGGCGGGGCGGGTTCCGGCTCGGCATCAGCCGGCTGTGCCAGGGCGGACAGGGCTTCCAGCAGGTCGGGCTCGGCGGGGGTCGGCTGCTGGCCGTCGCGCACCTCGGCAAACATGCTGTTGACGGTATCCAGCGCCTGCAGCACCACGTCCATCAGTTCGGCGTCTACCTGCCGTTCACCCTTGCGCAGGATGTCGAAGACGTTTTCGGCGATATGGCAGCAGGTGACCAGGGCATCCAGCTGCAGGAAGCCGGCGCCACCCTTGACCGTGTGGAAGCCGCGAAAGATGGCATTGAGCAGATCCGCATCACTGGGACGGTTTTCCAGTTCTACCAGCTGTTCCGACAGCAGTTCGAGGATTTCTCCGGCTTCCACCAGAAAATCCTGAAGAATCTCTTCGTCCGCATCAAAGCTCATTTGCCACTCCCTCAGAACCCCAGACTGGACAGGAGGTCGTCGACCTCATCCTGCCCCGACACTACATCAACCCTCTTATCGGCATGAATCTGCGGACCTTCAGCCTCGGGTGAGGCTTTATTTTCCCCAAGCTCCGGAAGTTCATGATCAATGCCGGCGATGCGATCAACCTGTCCGGCCATGCGCACCAGATTCAGCAGGCTTTCCTCGACGTCGTGAACCAGAGTGATGACGCGCTTGATCACCTGGCCGGTCAGGTCCTGGTAATCCTGGGCCATGAGAATGTCATTGAGGTTGCGCGAGACTTCGCCGCTCTGCTGCTCGCTGCGTTCGAGGAAGGCCACGATGTTGCGCGACAGCTCGCGGAATTCATCGGCGGACATTTCCCGGCGTTGCAGGCGTTGCCAGTCGCGGCGCAGCTCGGCGGCCTCCTGGCCCAGCTCGGCGACCACCGGGGCGCTGCTCTCGACCAGGTCCATGGTGCGGTTGGCGGCCTTGTCAGTCAGTTTGACCACGTAATCCAGGCGGTCGGAGGCGTCGGTGATCTTGGAGTGCTCGATGGTGTCGGAGCCGAAGGAACGTGCGGTGTCGGTCTGAAAATTGACGATCGAGTTATGCAGCGCCCGGGTCAGCCGACCCACTTCGTAATACAGCCCCCGGTCGCGGGCCTGGTTGATTTCATGGATGACCCGCACCGCTTCGCGGTAGTCGCCCTCTTCCAGACGCTCCACCAGTTTGTGCGCATTGCTCTTGAGCGAATCTTCGAATTCGTCGGCGGTCATCTGACCGGGATTACCATTGAGTACCATAGCTGCCCCCGGTTTCACTTGGCCTCGATGCGCTCAAAGACCTTTTCAATCTTTTCCTTGAGCGCCTGGGCGGTAAAGGGCTTGACCACATAGCCGTTGACCCCGGCCTGTGCCGCTTCGATGATCTGGTCGCGCTTGGCCTCGGCGGTGACCATGAGCACCGGCAGGTGCTTGAGGCGCTCGTCCGCCCGTACTGCACGCAGCAGGTCGATGCCGCTCATGCCCGGCATGTTCCAGTCGGTCACCAGGAAGTCAAAGTTACCGCTGTGCAGCATCGGCAGCGCGGTGGTGCCGTCATCCGCCTCGGCGGTGTTGGTAAAGCCAAGGTCGCGCAGCAGGTTCTTGATGATGCGCCTCATCGTCGAGAAATCATCGACGATGAGTATTTTCATGTTCTTGTCCAATTCGACCTCCGTTCAAACCTGAAGAAGTGCGTCCATGGCGCACTCCGCGAAACCGCTATCTCCGACCGTTAGGGCCTGGAGAGGAATTCAATGATCACGCCAGTCGGCCATACGTGCCCGTATCCGGGCGGCGCACTGGCTGTGCAGCTGGCTCACTCTCGACTCGCTGACGCCCAGTACGGCGCCGATTTCCTTGAGATTCAGTTCCTCGTCGTAATACAGGGACAGGACCAGACGCTCGCGTTCGGGCAGCTTGTCGATGGCTTCGGCCAGAGCGATGCGAAAGCGACTGTCCTGCAGCCCTTCGAAGGGTTCTGCTTCGGAGCCGATCTCTCCCGGTGCGCCGGCTTCCAGCAACTCGTCGAAGCTGAACAGCCTGCTGCCAGCCGTATCATTGAGGATCGCGTAATATTCTTCGAGGCTCATCTCCAATTCGGCTGCAACCTCGCTATCTTTAGCGTCGCGGCCCAATCGGGCTTCAACGCTGCGGATGGCTGCGCTGACCAGACGGCTGTTGCGGTGCACCGAACGCGGCGCCCAGTCGCCCTTGCGTACGTCGTCGAGCATGGCCCCACGGATGCGGATACCGGCGTAGGTTTCGAAGCTGGCACCCTTGCCATGATCGAATTTGCGGGAGGCTTCGAGCAGGCCGATCATCCCGGCCTGGATCAGGTCGTCGACCTGGACGCTGGCCGGCAGCCGGGCGAGCATGTGATAGGCAATACGCTTGACCAGCGGGGCATAGTCCTGCACCAGCTGGTCCTGGGCGCTGGCCGACCCGGCCGCGCGTGCGTAGGTATTGGCACCACTTGAGGCTCCGCTCATCATGGAGTTCCGGTCCGCTGTACCAGTCGTTCGATGAAGAATTCGAGATGCCCGCGCGGGGTCGAGGGTAACGGCCAGGCGTCGACCTTGCGGGCGATTGTACGAATCGCCAGGGAGATCTTGCTGCGTGGAAAGAGGTCGAAGGTGGCGCGCTGCTTCTGTGCGGCCTTGCGTACCGACTCGTCGTAGGGCACGGCACCGACGTACTGCAGGGCCACATCCAGAAAGCGGTCGGTAACCTGCAGCAGCTTGTTGAATACGTTGTGCCCTTCCTGGGGGCTGTGCACCATGTTGGCCAGCACCCGGAAGCGGGTGACGCCGTGGTCACGGCTGAGCAGTTTGATCAGTGCGTAGGCGTCGGTGATCGAGGTCGGCTCGTCGCAGACCACCACTATCACTTCCTGGGCGGCGCGAACGAAGCTGACCACCGAGTCGCCGATACCGGCAGCGGTGTCGATCAGCAGTACGTCCAGCTCGTCACCAATGTCACTGAAGGCCTGGATCAGCCCGGCGTGCTCACGCTGCCCGAGGTTGACCATGTCCGCTGCGCCGGAGGCGGCCGGGACAATGCGGATGCCCCCCGGGCCCTGCACCATGACATCGCGCAGCTCACATTCACCGGCCAGTACGTCGGCCAGGGTGGCACGGGGGCGCAGGCCCAGTTGTACGTCGACGTTGGCCAATCCCAGGTCGGCATCCATCAGCACTACGCGACGGCCCAGCTCGGCCAGGGCCATGGCCAGATTGACCGATACGTTGGTCTTGCCAACGCCGCCCTTGCCGCCGGTGACTGCAATTACCTGTACCGATTGATTGCCCATCTGTATCTGTCGCCCTTATCCAGTCATTAACTTGCGCGCTGAGTGTGAAGTATACCGGCAAAAACATCTGCCATGGTTTGATCCTCAGCAACCTCATTACCGATCAGACCTACGGCGCGGCTGACCAGCTGGTGGCCGACGCCCTTGGACAGGTCGTCGGGAATGCGCTGGCCATCAGCCACATAGGCTACCGGGAGACGCTGCTCCATGGCCAGCCCCAGAGCTTCGCCGAGACTGCCCGCTTCGTCCACCTTGGTCAGGATGCAGCCGGCCAGATCGCAGCTGCGGTAATTGTGCCATGCCGCCTTGAGTACCCGGTACTGACTGGTGGCCGCCAGTACCAGCAGGGTGCGAAGGCGCTCGCCCTGGGCCGCCAGTTCGCTGAGTTGACCGCGCAGTTGCGGGTCCTGGGCCTGCAGCCCGGCGGTATCGACCAGTACCAGGCGTTTGCCGGCAAACTCATCCAGCACGTCGTTCAGGCTGTTCTGCTCGTCGACTACCCGCACCGGCACGTTGAGGATGCGCCCCAGAGTGCGCAGTTGTTCGTGGGCGCCGATACGGTAGGTGTCCATGGTCACCAGCGCCACATGCTGACTGCCGTGCTTGAGCACGTAACGTGCAGCCAGTTTGCCGAGGGTGGTGGTCTTGCCTGCGCCGGTGGGGCCGACCAGGGCGATGACGCCGCCCTGATCGATCATTTCCTCGCGCATGACCGGGATGCCCTGGGCCAGGTGCGCCAGCAGCAGACGCCAGGCCTGACGGTTATCTGACACATCCGCGACCTTGGCCAGCAGCACCTTGCACAGCTCGGCCGGCAGGCCCAGCTGTACCAGGCGACGCCTCAGGCTGGCCTGGCGCGGCTGGTGCTGGCTGATCTGACCCCAGGCCAGGCCACCGAGCTGGGATTCGAGGAGGTCACGCAGTCCGGCAATCTCGGCACGCATGACGTCCATGCCGTCCCCTGCCCCGCTGCCGGTTGTCTGGCTGTAGTGGGCCGCTTCGGTGGGCTGGGCCTCTGGCGCGGAGCGTTCGCTGTTCAGCCTGTCGAGCAGTTCACGGGCTACGGATGAGCCCTGCTCGGCAGCCTGGCGGGTGCTGTCACCAAACAATTGACGGTTGACGCTGGGGCCGGCGCTGGGGCGTTCACCGGCCTGCAGGCTGGCGCGGGCGCTGATGATGCGCTCCTGAGTCTTCTTCAGCTCGGCATCCAGCCCGGGGGTGGGCGGCGTCAGGCGCGGCGCTTCATAGTCCAGCGCGGCGGTCAGCTCGATGCCGCCGGCCACCCGGCGATTGGCGATGATCGAGGCCTCGGGACCCATCTCATCGCGTACCAGTTTCATGGCCGAACGCATATCTGCTGCGAAATACCGTTTTACTCTCATGGCCTGACCTCACCCTGTGTAAATCAATTCTGTCCGACGGTAGCAACGATGGTGACCTGCTTGCTGTCCGGTATTTCCTGGTAGGACAGTACCTGGGCGCCGGGGGCCGCGTAGCGCACGAAACGCGCCATCATGTTGCGGATCGGCCCTGCCACCAGCAGAATCGCCGGCTTGCCCTGCATTTCCTGGCGCTGAACCATGTCTGCCAGTGAGCGCTGCAGCTGCTCCGCCATACCCGGCTCCAACAGAATGCCGTCATCGTTACCTTGCCCGGCCTTCTGCATACTCTGAAGCAATATCTGTTCCAACTTGGGCTCAAGGGTGATGACAG
>JAAYHO010000182.1 GCA_012735335.1 Gammaproteobacteria bacterium | reverse complement strand
TGCTCCAGTTGCAGCTGCAGGCGGGGCTCGAAATCGCTGACCTTGCCCATCAGCCAGCGGTTGACCGACTCGCTGGACAGCAGGCCCACCGTCAGCAGGATCAGCAATAGCGGCAACACCAGCAGAATCAGCAGACCACGCAGCAGGGTCTTCAGCAGGAAGCGACTCACAGCTCGGCCCCCATGGAGAAGTGGATGCGGAAACCTTCATCCTGGTCGCTGATCGACTGGGCCAGGTCCAGACGGATCGGGCCGACCGGGGAGACCCAGCGGATACCCACGCCGACGCTGGTTTTCATCGGGTCCTTCCAGCTGTCGACGGCGTTACCGTAGTCGACAAAGGTGGCGGCCCGCCACTTGGGTTTGAACTCATACTGGTATTCGAGGCTGCTGGCCATCAGGTAGCGGGCCCCGACCCGGTCGCCGGTTTCATCCGTGGGTGACAGGGTGCGGTAGTCATAGCCGCGCACGCTCTGGTCGCCACCGGCGAAGAAGCGCAGGGACGGCGGCACACTGGCAAAACCGTTGCTGGCAATCCCCCCGGCCTGCGCCCGGGCCAGGAAGCGGTGCTTGTCCCACAGGGTATAGAGCCCCCGGGCGCCGACATGCAGACGGACGAAGTCGATATCCGACAGTACCCCAGCCTTGGCGCCCTGCAGATCCAGCATCATGCTGTGGCCGCGGCTGGGGTCCATGGTGCTGTCACTGACCGTGCGCTGGAAGCCCAGGCTGGGAATCAGCAGGGTACTGGTGCCGGAATCGTTACCCAGCGAGTAGCGCTCCTGCTCCAGGCGCAGCCCGATACTGCGATCCCAGCCATTATCCAGCCGCCGCTGGAACAGCCCACCAAGTACCAGGCTCTGGCTGTCGGTATCGTCGATATTCTCCCGCTGCCAACCGGTAAAAAATCGCAGGTGGCTGGATTGCGGTGGGGTCAGCGGAATCTGGTACCAGGTGGAGAACTTCTGTCGGGGGCCGGACAGCTCGGTCTCCGCGCCCCGGCTGTGGCCGCGGGAGTTGAGCCAGTGCTGGGTCCATTCGGCCCTGGCCCGAGGGCCGACGTCGGTGGAAAAACCACCGCCAAAACCCAGCGAGTGCTGCTTGCGGGCATTGAGGGTGACCTGCACCGGTATCTGGTTATCGACCGCCTGACTGGCGGCGGCCGAGACCTGCACCGCATCGAAGTAGCCGCTGGACAGCAGCTCCCGGTTGAATTCAGCGATCAGGTCGGCGTCATAGGCTACCCCCGGCTGGAACGGCACCATGCGCTGCAGCAGATCTCCATCGAAGGGTGTTTCGGAAAACTCCACACTGCCCAGGTAATAGCGCGGGCCGGTATCGTAGCGCAGGACGATATCCGCCAGCCGCTGTTCCACATCGATCAGCATGCGGTTTTCCAGAAACCGGCCGGAAAAGTATCCGTAGCGCAGGGCCTGGTTCTCCAGCAGGGATTTGGTGTCTTCATAATGCCCATGGTGCAGCTGGGCACCGGGCATCAGGTGGCGGCTGCGCGGCAGCTGGAAGAGCTCTTCGCGACTGCCCTCCCCGGTGATATCCAGGGTCACCTCATCCAGCAGCACCGGCTCCTGCAGGGTCACGCTCAACTGCAATACCGGCTCGCTGTCACTGCCCACCACCCGGGGTCTGACCCGGGCGTGGTAGTAACCCAGTGCCTGCAGGGCGCTGAGGGCTTGCTCACGGCTGGCCCGGGCCAGCCGCCACATGGCCTGGCGGCTGTCGGCGGAGATCGGGCCGATATAGGCTTCGATATTGCGTTTGGCCGCATCATTGCGTGGTTCGACCTGCACCTCCAGCGCGGCCCGGGCCAGGGTCGCCAGGGGCAGCAGAATCAGCAATAGGAGGAAGCGGGCCATATCGTCTACCAATCAATGGAAACAGTAACTGTTGGATGGCAGCCGTCCAGACCGTGGCCAGTAACTCATCAACCAGTCGCGGGAGAATGCTAACATGCGCCGGGTCGCGGGCGGAGTATTGTCAGGCCCTTCTTGTATCTTAGAAACAGGATCAGCATGAAAATAGTTTCTTTCAATATCAACGGGTTGAGAGCAAGACCTCATCAACTGCAAGAGATCATTGATCAGCACGCGCCGGATGTGATCGGGCTTCAGGAAACCAAGGTGGATGATCCGCAGTTTCCGCTGGAGATGATTCAGGCCATGGGCTACCACGTTTATTACCATGGCCAGAAAGGGCATTACGGGGTGGCCCTGCTGACCCGACAGGAGCCGCTGTGGATACGCAAGGGTTTTCCGGGGGATGAGGATGATGCCCAGCGTCGGATGATCAGCGCGGCCCTGCCCTGTGCCGACGGTGAACCACTGATCGTGTTCAACGGGTATTTCCCCCAGGGGGAGAACCGTGACCATCCGCTCAAGTTTCCCGCCAAGACCCGCTTCTACGCAGACCTGCAGGCTCATCTGGAACAGGAGTTCGAGCCCGGCCAGCGCATCGTGGTCATGGGTGATCTGAACATCTCGCCGGAGGATTGCGATATCGGTATTGGTGAGGCGAATGCCAAGCGCTGGCTGCGGACCGGTAAATGCAGCTTCCTGCCGGAGGAGCGTGAGTGGCTGCAGAAACTCAAGGACTGGGGGCTGGTGGACACCTTCCGGCATATGAATCCTGCTGTGGATGATCGTTTCAGCTGGTTTGACTACCGCAGTCGCGGCTTCGAGGATGATCCCAAACGCGGCCTGCGTATCGACCTGGTCATGGCCAGCACGGGACTGATCGAGCAGTGTGTCGATACGGGTATCGATTACGCCATCCGCGGCATGGAGAAACCCTCCGATCATGCCCCGGTCTGGGCCAGCTTCAGGCTTTAAACCGCCTGGGCCTGACGGGGGTTGCCCGTCAGGCCAGGCGCTCAGGCCATTTCCTCCTCAGGCACATCCAGCACCAGCTCACCATCGCGCAGGGTGACATGCACGGTACCGCCATGCTCGGCCAGTTCTCCGAACAGGATCTGCTCGGCCAGCGGCCGCTTGATCTTGTCCTGAATCAGCCTGGCCATGGGTCTGGCGCCCATCAGCGGGTCATAACCGTGCTCTACCAGCCAGTTGCGCGCCGCCTCGTCCACATCCAGCAGTACGTGCTTGTCCTCCAGCTGGGCCTGCAGTTCGGTAAGGAACTTGTCGACCACGAACTTGACGCTTTCGTGGCTGAGACGGCCGAACTGGATGATGGTATCCAGGCGGTTGCGGAACTCCGGCGTGAAGGTCTTCTTGATCACTTCCATGGCATCCGTGCTGTGATCCTGGGTGGTGAAACCAATGGACGAGCGCGCCATGGACTCGGCACCGGCGTTGGTGGTCAGCACTATGATGGCGTTGCGGAAGTCCGCCTTGCGGCCGTTGTTGTCGGTCAGGGTACCGTGGTCCATGACCTGCAGCAGCAGGTTGAAGACCTCCGGGTGCGCCTTCTCGATCTCGTCCAGCAGCAGCACACAGTGCGGCGTCTTGTTGATCGCCTCGGTCAGCAATCCGCCTTGATCGAAGCCGACATAGCCCGGCGGCGCACCAATCAGACGGGAAACCGTGTGCCGCTCCATGTACTCGGACATGTCGAAGCGGATCAGTTCCACACCCAGACTCTTGGCCAGCTGGCGGGTCACCTCAGTCTTGCCGACCCCGGTTGGGCCAGCGAACAGGAAGGAGCCGACCGGTTTGTCCGGCGACTTGAGCCCGGCCCGGGACAGCTTGATCGCGGTACTCAGTGCCTCGATCGCCGGGTCCTGACCGAATACCACCAGCTTGAGGTCCCGTTCCAGATTCTTCAGCAGCTGTTTGTCGCTGGTGGAGACATGCTTGGGTGGGATGCGGGCAATCTTCGCCACTATCGCCTCGACCTCGGCCACATCGATGGTATCGGCACGTTCTTCAACCGGGCGCAGGCGCTGGTAGGCACCAGCTTCATCGATCACGTCGATGGCCTTGTCCGGCATGTGCCGGTCGTTGATGTAACGATCCGCCAGCTCGGCGGCAGCCCTGAGGGATTCATCGGTATAGCGGATACCGTGGTGCTCCTCGAAGCGGTTACGCAACCCCTTGAGGATCTGGATGGTATCGCTGACCGAAGGCTCGACCACGTCCACTTTCTGGAAGCGCCGGGCCAGCGCGCGATCCTTCTCGAAGATGCCGCGGAACTCCTGGAAGGTGGTGGAGCCGATACAGCGGATCTCCCCGGAGGACAGCAGCGGCTTGAGCAGGTTGGACGCATCCATTACCCCGCCGGAGGCCGCACCAGCACCGATGATGGTGTGGATTTCGTCGATGAACAGGATTGCCTGGGGGCGTTTCTTCAGCGCCTTGAGCAGCGCCTTGAAGCGCTTCTCGAAGTCGCCGCGGTACTTGGTGCCGGCCAGCAGCGCGCCCAGGTCCAGCGAATAGACCACCGCATCGGTGAGAATCTCCGGCACTTCACCGTCAACGATGCGCTTGGCCAGGCCTTCGGCAATCGCGGTCTTGCCGACCCCGGCCTCACCGACCAGCAGCGGGTTGTTCTTGCGGCGACGCACGAGAATCTGCGCTACCCGCTCAACCTCTGCGGCGCGGCCCACCAGTGGGTCGATACGGCCCTGACGGGCCTGCTCGTTCAGGTTGGTGGCGTAGTTCTCCAGCGGATTGTTGGAGGCCACGGCTTCACCGTCCTCCTCTTCCATGCTCTCCTGATCCACCTGCAGGCTTTCATTTTCATCCGCCACCTTGGAAATACCGTGGGAGATGAAATTGACAATATCTATGCGGGCGATCTGCTGCTGCTTGAGGAAGAATACCGCCTGGCTTTCCTGCTCACTGAAAATCGCCGCCAGTACGTTGGCGCCGTTCACTTCGCCCTTGCCTGAGCTCTGCACGTGGAATACTGCCCGTTGCAAGACCCGCTGGAAGCCCAGGGTCGGCTGGGTTTCGCGCTCACTGTCCAGGCCCGGGATCAGCGGTGTGGTGGAGTCGATGAACTCCGCCAGTTCCCGACGCAGGCGCTCCATATCCGCCCCGCAGGCGCGCAGCACGGCCACGGCGGCCTGATTATCCAGCAGTGCGAGCAGCAGGTGCTCCACTGTCATGAATTCATGCCGTTTGTTGCGGGCCTCCTTGAACGCGAGGTTGAGGGTGATTTCGAGGTCTCTGTTAAGCATACGCGCCCCCATCATCAAGCGACATTGTTCGGTTAAGCTTCACGCTCAATCTGACACATAAGTGGATGCTGGCATGCCCTGGCGTACTCGTTGACCTGCGCAGCCTTGGTTTCTGCCACATCCCGTGAATACACTCCACAAACGGCTCTGCCTTCAGTATGGACCCGAAGCATGATTCGTGTAGCCGATTCTCGGTCCAGCAGGAAAAAATCTTCGAGAACCTCCACCACGAAATCCATCGGGGTGTAATCGTCGTTCAGCATGACCACCTGGTAACGCGGCGGCGGCTTCAGTTCCGGTTTGCCGGTCTGCACCGCCAGGTTGCCATCGTCCTCATGCTCCGGTTGACCCGGCTCCTGCATAAAGGTTAGTTGAATTTCCATCTTTGCAAACATCTTGTCACTCTGAATGAAGTATCAATTTCCTGCCTCATCGCCCCTCCTTGACAGCGACAACCGCATTGTCAGGACTCAGGCTACAGGCAAAATGTGCGCTGGTACACAGCTTGTTGGTACCCCGCTTGACTTACCTTGATCCAGTGTTAAAAAGTGTAACAGGCACACCCTGAAGTGCGTATCTGTATCGGGCTTTAACTTTCCATTGATATACGGGACAGCAGAGGAATGCAGTATGGAGATTGGCAAGGTCAAATGGTTCAATAACGCCAAAGGTTATGGGTTCGTGGTTGCCGATGGACGCAACGACGACCTGTTTGCTCACTACTCAGCCATCCAGATGGATGGGTATCGGACGCTCAAGGCGGGCCAGCCCGTACAGTTCGACATCATACAAGGCCCCAAGGGGCTGCATGCAATCAATATCCAGGCTCTGGGTGAACCTGCCCGCAAGTCTGCCGAGGCAACTGCCACGCAAGAGGCGGCCACCACCGTCTGACTCAGCCTGTCTGCCACGCCCTGTCAGCAAACCGGGCATTCCAACACAAACAAGCCGGCATGTGCCGGCTTGTTTGTTTCTGCTCACTGAAGGCTGATTACATCGCAGCGATCAGGTCGTCACCGAACTCGGAGCACTTGCGCAGAATCGCGCCGTCCATCAAACGCTCGAAGTCATAGGTAACGGTCTTGTTGGCGATGGCGCCTTCGGTGCCCTTGATGATCAGGTCAGCCGCTTCTACCCAGCCCATGTGGCGCAGCATCATCTCGGCGGACAGGATCAGGGAACCAGGGTTGACCTTGTCCTGACCGGCGTACTTGGGTGCAGTACCGTGGGTGGCTTCGAACATGGCGACGGTGTCGGACAGGTTGGCGCCAGGGGCGATACCGATACCACCAACCTCAGCGGCCAGTGCGTCGGACAGGTAGTCACCGTTCAGGTTCAGGGTAGCGATCACGTCGTACTCGGCCGGGCGCAGCAGGATCTGCTGCAGCATGGCGTCGGCGATGGCGTCCTTGACGATGATGTTCTTGCCGGTGTTGGGGTTCTTGAACTGCATCCAGGGACCACCGTCCAGCAGTTCGGCACCGAACTCGTCACGGGCCACTTCGTAGCCCCACTCCTTGAAGGCACCTTCGGTGAACTTCATGATGTTGCCTTTGTGCACGATGGTCACGGAGCTGCGATCGTTGTCCACTGCATACTGCAGAGCCTTGCGCATCAGGCGCTTGGTGCCCTGCTCGGAAACCGGCTTGATACCGATACCGCAACCTTCGGTGAAGCGGATCTTGGTAACGCCCATTTCCTCGGTCAGGAACTTGATGACCTTCTCGGCTTCCGGGGTACCGGCCTGCCACTCAACACCGGCGTAGATGTCTTCGGAGTTCTCGCGGAAGATCACCATGTCAACGTCACCGGGGTTCTTCACCGGGCTGGGTACGCCGGTGAACCAGCGCACCGGGCGCTGACAGACGTACAGGTCCAGTTGCTGACGCAGGGCCACGTTCAGCGAACGGATACCACCACCTACCGGCGTGGTCAGCGGACCCTTGATAGAGACAACGTAGTTCTTCACTGCATCCAGGGTTTCTTCGGGCAGCCAGGTGTCCTGGTCGTAAACCTGAGTGGCCTTCTCGCCTGCGTAGACTTCCATCCAGGAGATTTTGCGCTTGCCACCGTAAGCTTTTTCTACGGCAGCATCGACGACCTTGATCATGACCGGGGAAATATCGAAGCCGATGCCATCACCTTCGATGTAGGGGATGATCGGGTTATCAGGAACGTTCAGGGAATGGTCGGCATTAACGGTAATTTTGTCGCCGCTGGCCGGCACCTGGATCTTTTGGTATCCCATTTGTGACTCCGTTGTCGATGTCAATGAAGAACCCGGAGGGTTGTTCCGGGTCATAAGAATACGGCACTGGTGAGCCGCATTGTTGTAGTTTTCCTACATAAAGTCACGCACTTTCTATTGCTGGACTGCAATAATACGCCTGTTCGGGCGGTTAATCCAATCCGAAAACCGACATCATGTAGTGAGACTACATTTGCACTACAGAATTGCTTCAAGCATCTTGGCTGGTTTTCTGGTCCAAATCCAGTAGACCCATGGCGGGCCTGCAGACATTTCACCAGAGGGGCCATTTACGGTACCCTGTCGCCCTGAAACGGGAGTTGTTATGCGCTTTATACCTCATGTTACCGTCGCCACCATTGTAGAAGATCAGGGCCGGTATCTCATGGTGGAAGAAGTCAGCAGTGATTGTGTCGTATTCAATCAGCCCGCTGGCCATTTGGAAGCCGACGAAAGTCTTATCGAAGCCGCCGAGCGGGAAACCCTGGAAGAAACGGCCTGGACCGTTGAGGTAACCGGCGTCACCGGCATGTATCTGTTCCAGGGCGGCAATGGCGTGACCTACCAGCGTACCTGCTTTGCCGCTTCGCCGCTGGCTTTCCAGCCGGAGCAGGCGCTGGATGAGGGCATCATTGCCGCCCACTGGCTGACGCTGGATGAAATCCGTGCCCGCCAATCGCAACTGCGCAACCCCATGGTGTTGCAGTGCATACTCGATTACCTGAATAAACCGCGCTATCCACTGGATCTGATTCGTTGACATGAACATGCAAGCCAGAACTCCGGGCCAGACCCGGGTCATCGTCGGTATGTCCGGCGGTGTTGACTCATCCGTATCCGCCGCCCTGCTGCTGGAGCAGGGCTATCAGGTGGAAGGCCTGTTCATGAAGAACTGGGACGAGGACGACGGCACCGAATACTGCACCGCCAGGGAAGATCTGGCCGATGCCCAGGCGGTGAGTGACAGGTTGGGTATCAAGCTGCATACCGCCAACTTTGCCGCCGAGTACTGGGACAACGTATTCGAGCACTTCCTTGAGGAATACCAGGCCGGGCGCACACCCAACCCGGACATCCTGTGCAACCGGGAAATCAAGTTCAAGGCGTTTCTGGATTATGCCCTGAGCCTGGGCGCTGACCTGATCGCCACCGGGCATTACGCCCGTCGTGCCGACCGGGACGGCCAGTCTCTGCTGCTGCGCGGGCTGGACAGCAACAAGGATCAGAGCTATTTCCTGCATGCGGTGGGCGGCGAGCAACTGGCCCGCACCCTGTTCCCGGTCGGCGAACTGGAAAAGCCCGAGGTGCGCCGCATTGCCGAAAAATACGAGCTGGCCACCGCCCGCAAGAAGGATTCCACTGGGATCTGCTTTATCGGTGAGCGTCGCTTCAGTGACTTTCTCAAACGCTATCTGCCTGCCCAGCCGGGGGATATCGAAACCACCGAAGGTCAGGTCATCGGCCGCCATCACGGCCTGATGTATCACACCATCGGCCAGCGCCAGGGCCTCGGCATCGGCGGCCTGCAGGGTGCCAGTGATGATCCCTGGTATGTGCTGCGCAAGGACCTGCAGCGCAACGTGCTGGTGGTCGGTCAGGGCAATGATCATCCGTGGCTGTTTTCCAGCGCCCTGGAGTGCTCGAACATCTACTGGGTCAACCCGCTGTCGATCACCGAGCCGCTGCGGCTGACCGCCAAGGTACGCTATCGCCAGCCGGATCAGGACTGCGTTCTGGAGCCTACCGCTGATGGCTGGCTGATCCGCTTCGACCAGCCCCAACGGGCAGTGACCCCGGGGCAGTCCGTGGTACTCTACCAGGGCGAAGTGTGCTTGGGTGGCGGCGTGATCGAGCGAGCCATTCCGGCCTTTGACGAGGCCGCCGCATGACCTCATACCAACAGCAGGTGCTGGCACTGGGCGGTATTTTCGAAGCGGCATTACAGGTCGACAAGCTGGCCCGCAGTGGCCAGTACAGTGAAGGCCCGGTCGGCTGTCTGATCCAGAGCGTGATCGAGCGCTCGCCCGACTCGACGCTGGCGGTGTACGGCGGTTCGCATCATCAGATACGCGGCGGCCTGCAGGCGCTGGAAGCAATGCTGGAGCGGGATACCGCTGCCCTGCAGCGTGACGCCCTGCGCTACAGCATGAATCTGATGGCGCTGGAGCGGCAGCTGGACAAGCGTGAGGACATGCTCGAGGTGCTGGGCCAGCGCCTGCAGCAGGCGGAAAGCCAGATCAATCATTTCGGCCTGCTGCATGACAACGTCATGGCATCGCTGGGCAGCGCCTATCAGGACACTCTGAGCACCCTGCGCATGCGTATCCAGGTGCATGGTGATATGCGCTATCTGCAGCAGCCGGATGTGGCCAACCGGATCCGCGCACTGCTGCTGGCCGGCATCCGTTCGGCCCGCCTGTGGCGTCAGCTCGGCGGTCACCGCTGGCAGTTGCTGCTGTCTCGGCGCAAGCTGCTGGAGGCGGTCAGCTCCATTCTCAACGGCTGACGGTGCGGGCCAAAGACGGCGCGGATGATGTATAATTTGCGCCTTTCTGCCAGCCCTATAGATGAGATTCCCCATGCAACTGTCCTCCCTGACTGCCGTTTCCCCCGTTGATGGCCGTTACGGCAGCAAGACTGCCTCCCTGCGCAGTATCTTCAGTGAATATGGTCTGCTGCGCTTCCGTGTACAGGTTGAGGTTCGCTGGCTGCAATGCCTGGCTGACCACCCGGGCATCCCCGAGATCAAGCCCTTTTCCGCCGAGGCCAATGCCCTGCTCGACAGCCTGGTGGATGACTTCCAGCTGAGCCACGCGCAGCGCATCAAGGAAATCGAACGCACCACCAACCACGACGTCAAGGCGGTGGAATATCTGCTCAAGGAGCAGGTCAAGGCGCTGCCGGAGCTGGACGCCATCGCCGAGTTCATCCACTTTGCCTGCACCTCCGAGGACATCAATAACCTGTCCCACGCGCTGATGCTGCGCGCCGGTCGGGATGAGGTGGTGCTGCCGCTGATGCGCCGCATTGCCGACGAGATCCGCGCACTGGCAGTGCAGTTTGCCGATGTTCCCATGCTCTCCCGTACCCATGGCCAACCCGCCTCCCCCACCACTCTGGGCAAGGAGATGGCCAACGTGGTGTACCGCCTGGAGCGGCAGATTGCCCAGGTGCAAAGTGTGCCGCTGCTGGGCAAGATCAACGGCGCGGTGGGTAACTACAACGCCCACCTGTCCGCCTACCCCCAGGTTGACTGGGAGGCCAACGCCCGCAGCTTCATCGAAGACAGCCTGGGGCTGACCTTCAACCCCTACACCACCCAGATCGAGCCCCACGACTACATCGCCGAGCTGTTCGATGCGGTGGCCCGTTTCAATACCATCCTGATCGACTTCGACCGGGACGTGTGGGGCTATATCTCCCTGGGCTACTTCAAGCAGAAGACCGTAGCCGGTGAAATCGGCTCCTCGACCATGCCGCACAAGGTCAATCCGATCGATTTCGAGAACTCCGAAGGCAACCTGGGCATCGCCAATGCCATCCTCCAGCACCTGGCCAGCAAGCTGCCGATCTCCCGCTGGCAGCGTGACCTGACCGACTCCACGGTGCTGCGCAACTTGGGTGTTGGCTTTGCTCATGGAGTGATTGCCTATGCGTCAACTCTCAAGGGAATCAGCAAGTTAGAGGTTAATGCTCAACGAATTGCTGAAGATCTGAACAGCAGCTGGGAAGTCCTGGCCGAGCCGGTACAGACGGTCATGCGCCGTTACGCCGTGCCGGAAGCCTACGAGAAGCTCAAGGAACTGACCCGGGGCAAGGGCATCACTCCCGAAGCCCTGCAGGCCTTTGTCGATCAGCTGGAGATTCCCCACGAGGCCAAGCTCGAGCTCAAGGCCATGAGCCCCGCCAGCTATATCGGCAACGCTGCTGCTCAGGCCCGTCGGGTCTGAGCGTTCTTCCCCCCTACGAGACCGATGCCATGAGCTTTTCCGTATCCACCCTGCCCGGCGGTATGTCAGCCGATGAGTTTCTGCGCGATTACTGGCAAAAGAAACCGTTGCTGATCCGCCAGGCTTTCCCCGGTTTCGAAAGCCCCCTGAGCGCGGATGAGCTGGCGGGGCTGTCGCTGGAGCAGGAGGTCGAGTCACGCATCGTTCTGGAGCATGGCGCAACACCCTGGGAGCTGCGCCGCGGACCTTTTGCCGAGGACGACTACAGCTCGTTGCCGCAGCAGAACTGGACACTGCTGGTGCAGGCCGTGGATCAGTTCGTGCCCGAAGTGGCCGAGCTGCTTGCCGCGTTCCGTTTTCTGCCCAGCTGGCGGGTGGATGATCTGATGATCAGCTTTGCTGCACCCGGCGGCAGCGTCGGCCCGCACTTCGACAATTACGACGTTTTCCTGCTGCAGGCCGAGGGTCACCGGCGCTGGAAGATCGGTCAGATGTGCGACAGCGACAGTCCGATGCTGGAGCATCCGGATCTGCGCATTCTGGCCGAGTTCGAGCAGACCGAGGAGTGGGTTCTGGCCCCCGGTGACATGCTCTACCTGCCGCCCCGGCTGGCCCACTATGGCATTGCCGAGGACGCCTGCATGACCTGGTCGGTGGGCTTCCGCGCACCCAGTCATGCCGAGGTGCTGACCCACTTCACCGATTTTCTGGCGCAGTATCTGGGTGATGAGCAGCGTTACAGTGATTCAGATATCCACCGTCCGGCCGACCCAGCGCAGATTGATGAACAAACGGTGGAGCGCCTGCAGCAGCTGATTCTCGATGCAGTGCAGGACCGCGAAGCGCTGGGCACCTGGTTTGGCCGCTTCATGACCGAACCCCGTTACCCCGAGCTGATCCAGAGCGAGGAAATCGAGACCGGGCTGCTGGCAGGCATCCTGGATGATGGCTACGGTCTGGAGCGCAACCCCAGCGCCCGACTGGCCTGGCGCCAGGAGCAGGACAGCTATCTGATGCTGTTTGCCAGCGGTGAACACTGCCTGCTGCCCACTCGCCTGCTGCCGCTGGTGCAGTTGATCTGCAACCAGGATTATCTGGCTGCCGAGGAGATGCAACCCTGGCGTGCGGACGTTGAGGCCATGGAGCTGCTGGAGCAATTGCTGAGCAAGGGCGATCTGCTGTTCGAGGCCAACGAGGATGATGAGCATGAGTGATGTGCAGATCAGCGTGGTGGACTGGGGTTCAACCCCTGCCCTGCGCGATATCCGTACCTGCGTATTCGTCGATGAGCAGAAGGTCGCACCAGAGCTGGAATGGGACGATCTGGATGCCACTACTGCCACGCACTTTCTGCTGACGCTGGACGGCGTCCCGGCAGGCACTGCCCGGCTGCTGCCCGATGGGCATATCGGCCGGGTCGCCCTGCTGCCATCGGCGCGGGGCAAAGGGCTGGGCCAGCAACTGATGCGCGCGGTGATGCAGCACGCGCAACAGGCGGGCTTACGGCAGCTGGAGCTATCAGCACAGACCCATGCGCTGGGCTTCTATGAAAGTCTGGGCTTTGCCGCCTGCTCGGAGGTCTATCTTGAAGCGGGCATTCCCCACCGCAGCATGCGCTATCCCGCCCCACCGCAACAGCCAGCCAACTGCTAAACTCGATTGGAACCAACATCGGGATTTCAGCATGCACCTCCCCACCCTGCTGGCCACCGTCTTCTCGTTGCTGCTTGCCCTGAGTGCAGGACAACTGCAGGCGGCGCCTGTCACTGAAGTCATACCGCTGGACTACGGCATGGCCGAAGACATGCTTCCAGCCATTCACCCCCTGCTGCGCAGTGATGAACGTGCCTCGGCCTATGGCAACCAGTTGATCATCCGGGCCGAGCCCGAGCGTCTGCAGGAAATACGCGCGTTACTCAGCGACCTTGACCGGCGTCCTGCCCAACTGCGTATCAGTGTGGCCAACGCCGGTACCAGCACCGGCACTGAAAGCGGCTATCGGGTTGATGGGCGTATCCAGACCGGTGTCGGCGATGTGGTGATCGGCCAGCCCCGGGGTGGTAATCAGGCACGGATCATTCGCCGTGAAACCAGAGGCGCCGACGATGGCGTCCAGGTGCTGGTCGCCAACGAGGGCTATCCGGTGCTGATCCAGACCGGCCAGAGCATCCCGCTGACCACCAGCAGTACCAATGTGTATGGCCAGGTCATGCGGCAGACCCAGTATCACGATGTCACCTCCGGCTTCTACGCCACGGTGCGCCTGCAGGGCGACCGCGCAACCATCACTCTGAGCGCCAATAATGACCGCATGAGCGCTGCCGGACGCGATGTCATCGACGTGCAACGCACCGATACGGTAGTCACAACCCGTCTTGGTGAATGGGTCACCATTGGCGGGCTGGATGATTTTGTCGACAGCCAGAGCGGTGATATCGGCCGGCGAACCACTACCCGAAGCGCCCGCCAACAGAGCATTCGGCTGATGGTAGAGCGCCTGGATTGAGGTTTGTTATAGATTTGTAGTGTTTTGATTAATTCACTACAAGTGCATTGACTTCTGCTTTATGAAGTTGCATTATTGCCCCGCTCCCGCTAGCCAGAGCCCTCTCAAGGGGCTCCGGATGACTGCTGAACCAAAGAGGTCATCCGTGTCCCTACCGCCCACAAGGCAGTTCGACGAGGTTGCGACTGGAACGAAGTTGTCCTGAGGGACGGGGAAGCGATTTTAAACGTAGCAGCCTGCATGACACAGGAATGGCCTCTGCCGAACCAGGCGCGAGCTTGATCAGGCACACCATTCGAATCATGGCGGACTGTTCGTCACCCTCCTCTCTCTTGTCATTCTTCAATTCCGGTCACTGTTTCGACGCACTGCGGAGTGCCGCACCCAAGCTCAGGCTGAAGGGTTCGGGGTCGACTCAACGTCAGAACCAAACGCACATTTTGAAGGATTGACCATGTCAGCTTACCAAAACGAGATCAAAGCTGTTGCCGCACTGAAAGAAGCCGCAGGTAACGGTTGGAGCGCAATCAACCCGGAATACGCCGCTCGCATGCGCGTACAGAACCGCTTCAAGACCGGTCTGGATATTGCCAAGTACACCGCCGCCATCATGCGCAAGGACATGGCCGACTACGACGCCGACAACTCTGTCTACACACAGTCCCTGGGCTGCTGGCACGGCTTCATCGGTCAGCAGAAGCTGATCTCCATCAAAAAGCACCTGAAAACCACCGACAAACGCTACCTGTACCTGTCCGGCTGGATGGTTGCCGCCCTGCGTTCCGATTTCGGCCCCCTGCCCGACCAGTCCATGCACGAGAAGACCACCGTTGCCGGCCTGATCGAAGAGCTGTACACCTTCCTGCGCCAGGCTGACACCCGTGAGCTGGACCTGCTGTTCACCGCACTGGACGACGCCCGCGCTGAAGGCAACAAGGCCAAGGAAGCAGAAATCCAAGCCCAGATCGACGGCTATGAAACCCACGTTGTGCCGATCATTGCCGACATCGATGCCGGTTTCGGTAACGCTGAAGCCACCTACCTGATGGCCAAGCAGATGATCGAAGCAGGTGCCTGCTGCATCCAGATCGAGAACCAGGTTTCCGACGAGAAGCAGTGCGGTCACCAGGACGGTAAGGTAACCGTTCCCCACGCCGAGTTCCTGGCCAAGATCAACGCTGTTCGCTATGCCTTCCTCGAGCTGGGCGTTGACGACGGTGTGATCGTTGCCCGTACCGACTCCCTGGGTGCCGGTCTGACCAAACAGATCGCCGTAACCAACGAGCCGGGCGACCTGGGTGACCAGTACAACAGCTTCATCGATGGCGAGTACATCACCAGTGCTTACGACATCGAAAACGGCGACGTGGTCATCAAGGCCAACGGCAAGCTGCTCAAGCCCAAGCGTCTGGCCTCTGGCCTGTTCCAGTTCCGCGAAGGCACTGGCATTGATCGCGTAGTTCTGGACTGCATCACTTCCCTGCAGAACGGTGCCGACCTGCTGTGGATCGAAACCGAGAAGCCGCACGTTGGCCAGATCGCCGAGATGGTCAACCGCATCCGCGCAGTGGCTCCGAATGCCAAGCTGGTTTACAACAACAGCCCGTCCTTCAACTGGACCCTGAACTTCCGTCAGCAGGTATTCGACGATTGGGCTGCTCAGGGCAAGGACGTTTCCGCCTACGACCGCAACAACCTGATGAGCGCGGAGTACGACGAAACCGAGCTGTGCAACGAAGCCGACGAGCGCATCCGTACCTTCCAGAAGGACGCATCGCGCGAAGCAGGCATCTTCCACCACCTGATCACCCTGCCGACCTACCACACTGCCGCGCTGTCCACCGACAACCTGGCAAAAGGCTACTTCGCCGACGAAGGCATGCTGGCCTACGTGAAAGGCGTTCAGCGTCAGGAAATCCGTCAGGGTATCGCCTGTGTACGTCACCAGAACATGGCTGGCTCCGATATCGGCGACAACCATAAAGAGTACTTCGCTGGTGAAGCTGCTCTGAAAGCTGGCGGTAAAGACAACACCATGAACCAGTTCTGATTGAGCTGATTCTCGGGCTCCAGCCCGGTGTTTTGGAAAGGCCACCTTCGGGTGGCCTTTTCCGTATGGGAGTCAGTGTGTCGCTGTCACCCCTCAGCCCGGTCGCGTACAATACGCGCTCCGTTACCGGCATGCAGCCTTCGGCGCTGTCGGCATATCATGCAGCAGCAGGTTTTATAAGAAATGGCACGTTTACATTTGGAATTCCCGGAAGATCAGTTCTACTTCACCACACAACTGACCGTCCGCATTACCGATATCAACTCCGGCAAGCATCTGGCCAACGACTCCATGGTGTCGATGATCTCCGAAGCCAGAGCCCGTTTCCTGTACCAGTTCGGCATTGAGGAAGTCAGCGTCAACGATGTCGGCATCATAGTCACCGACCTGGCCACCACCTACCGTCGTGAAGCCTTTGCCAGAGAAACCCTGGTGTTCGAGGTGGGCCTGATGGATCTGAACAAGTATGGCGGGGATATCATCTTCCGCATCACCAAGTCCGACAATGGCGAGCTGGTCGCGCTGGCCAAGTCCGGCTTTGTTTTCTACAACTTCCTCGCGGCCAAGGTTACTCCCATGCCCGAGGACTTCCGGCTGCGCTTCCCCGGTGTCAATCAGGTCGACTGATCACCCCCGATGGACAATAAAAAAACCCGGTCATATGACCGGGTTTTTTGTTGCTGAGGTTCGATTAACGAACTTCAACCTGAGTTTCCACTTCTGCTTCCACGCGACGGTTCATCGCACGACCATCAGCAGTAGCGTTGTCAGCGATCGGGTTGGACTCGCCGTAGCCAGCAGCGTTGACACGGGAAGCCTCAACACCTTCGTCGATCAGCGCCTGACGAACAGAGTTGGCCCGACGCTCGGACAGACCCTGGTTGTAGGCATCGTTACCTACGGAGTCAGTGTGACCTTCAACGGTAGTGGTAACCGAAGGATAGGTCTTCATGAACTCGGCCAGACTCTGGATGTCCTGACGGTACTCAGGGCGAATGGTGTCGCGGTCGAAGTCGAACTTGACGTCCAGCTCAACACGTACCGATTGCATTTCCGGAGCGGGCTCTGGAGCCGGGGCCGGAGCAGGAGCCGGTTCAGCCTGAGCTACAACCGGGGCCGGCTTGGCGCCACCGAAGTTCAGACCCAGACCAACACCAGCTTGCCACTCGGTGTTGCCATGGTCCAGACCGTGCAGAGCATCAACACCAGCCTTGACGAAGAAGTTTTCGTTCAGGTAGTTCTTCACACCGAAACCGGCCATGGCCATGGTGGTACGGTCACGCTGGTTGGTACCGATCTGATCCAGCTCCTGATGACCGAAGCCACCGGAAACGTAGGGACGGATCGCGCCCTGTCCGAAATGGTAAACGGCTTCAATGGCAGCCAGACGACCATCGATGTCTTCACCGGTGATGTCGGATTCCAGGCTCTTGTAAGTACCCAGGCTGGTGCTCAGCTGCACATTGTCAGTGAGGAAGTAGCCAATGCTGCCACCGACCAGAGCACCATCGTCCAGGTTGCGCATGCTGTCGGTGAAGTAGCGTTTGGCGAAAGCTTCAACTTCAACCGAGCCGGCACTCTGAGCCATTACAGGAAGCGCAGAGACAGCCATGGCTGCGCTTACAAAGATACCTACTGTGTTTTTCAATTTCATCTGTGAATCCCCGTTTAATCCATTCGGACGTTAGGTTTGCGCAAAACTCGATGCGTAGTATAGCAGAGTTGCAGGAATATCAATAAGAAATCGACCTAAAAGGGATTACTTATATGTTTTCTCAGTTTCTCCAAGGCACGTTTATAACGCATCTTGGTAGCACTGAGCCCCATGTTCATGATGTCCGCTATCTCCTGGAACTCCAGCTCTGCCACGAAGCGCAGCACCAGTATCTCCCGGTCGACCTGATTGACGTGCACCAGCCAGTGATCAAGGCCTTTGCTGTCTACCTCAGGTTGTTCAGGCTCGTGCGCTTCTTCCTGCCCATCCAGACTCAGCGCATCATACAACCGTCTTTTCCGCTTCTCTTTCCGATACTGGGTAATGCATTCGTTATAGGTAATACTATATAGCCATGTCTTGAACTTGGCCTTGCCCTCGAACTGCTTGAGTCCATGCAGTACCTTGAGCATTACCTCCTGACATACATCATCAGCATCCCGTTCATTGCCAAGGTAACGTGCACACACATTGAACAGAGTGCGCTGATACCTTCGCATCAACTCTTCATAGGCAACTGTAGTATGAAAAAGTTCACGCTTGGCACGAATAACCAGCTCTTCATCCGTCATCTCGGATAGCTGGCTGCGGCTGCGCAAAGCGGATGAGTCAGTCAAGACAGCGTCTTCAATCAGTGAAGTGTTATATCCGTGTCACGCTCAGCGCGACACGGGCTTCTCTATCAGTGCACGGTTCGGCACCGAGATGATAGTGCCGTTATCGTCCACCAGCGACGTCTTGACCGTGCCGATCTCTTCAATCACGCCTTCTATATCATCCACACTGATGCGATCGCCGACATCATAGAGTTCGCGCAGATAAACCCCGGCAATGATCTGGCTGACGGTATCCCGACTGCCCAGCCCCATGGCCAGCGCCGCCGCAGCACCGAAGGACACCAGTACAATGGCGATTACGGTGTTGAGCAGTTGTGTTTCTATCTGCAATTGGCCGATGGCCAGGGATACGGTGATGATCACCAGCAGGCCCTGAACCAGGCGGCTGATACCGCCGGCGTAATCCGCGCCGATACTTTCCACAGTCCCCTTCACCACCCCCGCCACCAAGTGCGACAGCAGCAGACCTGCCAGCAGAATCAGGGCAGCCCCGAACACCTTGGGCAGGTACAGAGCGAAGGCATCCAGCGTCGCGGACACCCGGGCCAGCCCCAGGGTTTCTGCGGCGGACACCACAAAGGTCAGGACGATGAACCAGTAGATGATCTTGCCGATGACAGCCGATACCGGCGAGGAGATACCGATACGGCCGAGCATCCGGGTGACCCCTGCCCCACGCATCAGGCGATCAAGGCCCAGTTTGGCCAGCCCCTTGCTGAGAATCGCATCGATGATACGGGCCACCACAAAGCCCAGCAGGACGATGATCAGCGCGGTAAGCAGATCCGGTATGAAGGAGGTTATCTTGGCCCACAGTGCGGTCATCGCGTGGATGAAGCTCTGGCTCCAGGTTTCATGTTCCATGGCAGACTCGCTATGTATTCAGATCAGAGGAAGAGGCGTCTTTTGTGCTGCGCCGTACCGGCCGTGCATGGCGCAGGCCCCGGGCACCGCCTTCGCTGATGACCCAACCCCAGTTGGCAAAGAGTTTCAGCAGGTCGAACAGACCGCCGTGAATATGCGCCCGATGCAGAACCCGTTCCAGACGCTTGTCATCCTCCGGGGAGGACTGCGGCGAGGCATCATCCTGCAACAGGCTGCGCAGGTGCTGCTCAAAGGGATCGTCCATGGTTGTCTCCGAATAAGTGACTTCGCAAACACAGACGCATGCCGGGCAGGTAATGTCACCCACCCGGCATGCGTATCCGTGTCAGACCACTGTCATTCGGGCATTTTCAGCGCTGTGGGGGAGACAATGATGCCGTTGTTGTCAGCATACACATACTCCCCGGGGCGGAAGGTAACACCACCGAAAGTAACCGGCACGTTGTGATCACCGATACCGCGTTTGTCGGTTTTCATCGGGTGACTGGCCAGCGCCTGGATACCCAGAGCAGTCTGCACCAGCACATCCACATCACGCACACAGCCGTACACGATGATGCCTGCCCAGCCATTGTTCGCAGCCTTTTCTGCCAGCATGTCGCCCAGCAGAGCACGGCGCATGGAGGCACCGCCGTCCACTACCATGACCTTGCCGGTACCATCGGTATCGACCAGTTCCTTGACTACCGAGTTGTCCTCGAAGCACTTGACGGTGACGATCTCGCCACCGAAGGAATCATGGCCGCCGAAGTTGGCAAACATGGGCTCCACCACCGCGACGTCAGGATAGGCGTCACACAGATCCGGAGTTATATAGTGCATCGTTCTGCTCCTGGGCTGATCAGCCGTTGTTTTCCGCAAGGAAGAACCAGGTGTCCATCACCGAGTCCGGGTTCAGCGAAACACTTTCGATGCCCTGCTCCATCAACCAGCGCGCAAGATCCGGGTGGTCGGACGGGCCCTGGCCACAGATGCCGATGTACTTGTCGGCCTTGCGGCAGGCGGCGATTGCGTTGGCCAGCAGAATCTTCACCGCCGGGTTACGCTCATCGAACAGGTGAGCAATGATGCCGGAGTCACGGTCCAGTCCCAGGGTCAGCTGGGTCAGGTCGTTGGAACCGATGGAGAAGCCGTCGAAGTGTTCGAGGAACTCGTCAGCCAGCAGTGCGTTGGCCGGCAGCTCGCACATCATGATCACCCGCAGGCCATTTTCGCCGCGCTTGAGACCATTCTCCGCCAGCAGGTCGATTACCTGACTGGCTTCGTCAACGGTGCGCACGAAGGGCACCATGAGCTCGACGTTGGTCAGCCCCATCTCATTGCGCACACGCTTCATCGCGCGGCACTCGAGCTCGAAGCAGTCGCGGAAGGATTCGCTGATGTAGCGCGAAGCCCCACGGAAGCCCAGCATGGGGTTCTCTTCCTCGGGCTCGTACAGACGGCCGCCGATCAGGTTGGCGTATTCGTTGGACTTGAAGTCGGACAGGCGAACGATGACCTTCTTCGGCCAGAACGCTGCAGCCAGGGTACTGACACCCTCGACCAGCTTGTCCACATAGAAACTGACCGGATCGCTGTAACCGGCGATACGCTTCTCGACACTGTCCTTGACCTCGGACGGCAGGCTGTCGAAGTTCAGCAGCGCCTTGGGGTGTACACCGATCATGCGGTTGATGATGAATTCCAGGCGCGCCAGCCCCACACCTTCGTTGGGCAGGTTGGCAAAATCAAAAGCGCGGTCGGGGTTGCCGACGTTCATCATGATCTTGAACGGCAGCTCCGGCATGGCATCCACACTGTTGGTACGGATGTCGAAATCCAGGCGACCGTCGTAGATCATCCCGGTATCACCCTCGGCGCAGGACACGGTAACCATCTGCCCGTCCTTCAGCTCGCTGGTGGCATTACCGCAACCGACTACCGCAGGGATACCCAGCTCGCGGGCGATGATCGCCGCGTGGCAGGTACGACCGCCACGGTTGGTGACAATAGCACTCGCGCGCTTCATCACCGGCTCCCAGTCCGGGTCGGTCATGTCGGAGACCAGCACATCGCCGGGCTGAACCTTGTCCATCTCCGCTACGTCACGGATGATCTTCACCGGACCGGCACCAATACGCTGACCGATGGCGCGACCTTCTACCAGCACGCTGCCCTTGTCCTTGAGCAGATAACGCTCCATGACGTTGACGTTGCTGCGGCTCTTCACGGTTTCCGGACGGGCCTGCACGATGTACAGCTTGCCGTCGTCGCCGTCCTTCGCCCACTCGATGTCCATCGGGCGCCCGTAGTGCTTCTCGATGATCAGCGCCTGGCGGGCCAGGTCGGCCACTTCCGCGTCGGTGATGGAGAAGCGCGAACGCGCCTCGCGT
>JAAYHO010000181.1 GCA_012735335.1 Gammaproteobacteria bacterium | reverse complement strand
TCAGCCGGGTATCCTCACGACTGTCCTGCAACGCCTTGCCATCGGCCAGCAGCTCGCCGGAGCTGGCCTGATCAAGGCCAGCCAGCAGGCGCAGCAGGGTACTCTTGCCGCAGCCGCTGCGGCCGACGATGGCGACAAACTGCCCGGCAGGTACCTGCAGGTCCAGACGTTTGAGTACCGCCAGCTCGCCAAACCGTTTGTCCAGCTGCCTGGCCGTCAGGTTGATGCCGTTTTTTTGCTGCGGCGGTTGTTGTGCGGTCATGCTTTTGCTCCTTGCTGATAGGCCGGATGCCAGCGCAGCCACAGACGCTCCAGCAGGCGAGCGGCACTGTCGGCCAATTTTCCGAGCAGGGCGTACAGCACGATGGCCAGCACCACTACGTCGGTCTGCAGGAATTCACGGGCATTCATCGCCAGATAGCCGATGCCGGAACTCGCAGAAATGGTTTCAGCAACAATCAGCGTCAGCCACATCAGCCCCAGAGCGAAGCGCAAGCCCACCAGAATCGAGGGCAGGGCACCTGGCAGAATCACCTGCCAGAACAGGCTGAACCCGGACAGGCCGTAACTGCGGGACATTTCCACCAGGCCGGCATCCACATTGCGGATACCGTGGTAGGTATTCAGATAGATCGGGAACAGTGAGCCCAGTGCCACCAGAAAAATCTTCGCGCTCTCATCGATGCCGAACCACAGAATCACCAGTGGAATCAGCGCCAGGTGCGGCACGTTGCGGATCATCTGCACCGAGCTGTCGAGAAAACGCTCACCCCAGTGCGACAGCCCGGAAATGAAGCCCAGCACCAGGCCAATGCCGCCACCGATCGCCAGACCGATAAAGGCACGCCAGCTACTGATAGCCAGGTGCGACCAGATTTCGCCGCTGCTCAGCAGTGCCCAGCCTGCTGCCAGCACGGCGCTGGGCGAAGGCAGAATGCGACTGGACAGCCAGCCGCTGCTCACCGAGAGCTGCCAACTGACCAGCAGCAGCACGGGCAGCACCCAGGGCGCCAGCCGCTGTAGCCATTGACGGGTATCCATCATCGCCTCCTTCAACTCTGCGCTACTGCTTTGGGCAGAATGTCATTGGCGATCATCTCGCCGAACGGGCTGACGAACTGCTTGCCCTTGGGTTGCTCGGGCTGGGCAATATCCAGATGCGGAAACAGCAGCTCGGCGACGCGGTAGGACTCTTCCAGATGCGGATAGCCGGAGAAAATGAAGGTATCGATACCCAGATCGGCATACTCCTTGATGCGCGCGGCCACGGTGGGGCCGTCGCCAACCAGTGCGGTACCGGCACCGCCACGTACCAGGCCGACCCCCGCCCAGAGGTTGGGGCTGACTTCCAGATTGTCCTTGCTGCCGCCGTGCAGGGCCGCCATGCGTTGCTGGCCAACCGAGTCGAAGCGGGCCAGCGAGGCCTGGGCCCGGGCGATGGTGTCGTCGTCCAGGTGTGAAATCAGTTTGTCGGCGGCCTGCCAGGCTTCTTCGTTGGTCTCGCGCACAATGACGTGCAGGCGAATACCAAAGCGTACTTCGCGGCTCTGTTCGGCGGCCTTGGCGCGTACCTGCTCGATCTTCTCGCGCACCGCTGCCGGCGGCTCGCCCCAGGTCAGATACAGCTCGACTTGTTCGGCGGCCAGATCCTGCGCTGCCTCCGAGGAGCCACCGAAGTACAGCGGCGGACGCGGTTGCTGTACCGGGGGGAACAGCAGCTTGGCGCCCTTGACCTGGATATGCTTGCCGTCGTAATCCACGGTTTCGCCTTCCAGTACCTTGCGCCAGATGCGGGTGAACTCCACCGAGGCCTCGTAGCGCTCGGCGTGGCTCAGATTGAGGCCGTCACCGGCCAGCTCGTCCGGATCACCGCCGGTGACCAGATTGAACAGGGCGCGACCGTTGGACAGGCGATCCAGTGTCGCCGCCTGACGGGCGGCCACCGTGGGGGAGATGACCCCGGGGCGCAGTGCTACCAGGAACTTCAGGCGCTGGGTGACCGGGATCAGCGAGGCGGCCACCAGCCAGGAGTCCTCGCAGGAGCGCCCGGTGGGGATCAGCACCCCGCCGTAGCCCAGTTTGTCCGCAGCCTGGGCGATCTGTTGCAGGTAGCTGTGATCTACCGCCCGCGCGCCCTGGGTGGTGCCCAGGTAACGGCTGTCGCCGTGGGTGGGTAGAAACCAGAAAATATTCAATGACATGTTTCGTTCTCCTGTTGTATCTGATGTAAGTGTTCAATTAGCCGGGGCCTGGTGGCGATCCTGCAGGCGTGTGAGCTGGGTGTGTCGAGCGCCTGCTCGACGCAGCGGCCGCCGGGATACACAGGCGTAGCGCAGGTGCGCTACACCCCGGGTTCCGCTGCCCTTAATTCGCCGCGGCGGTCTGAGCCTCGGGCGTCCAGATCACGTCGCGGATATTCAGCTTCTTCGGAATCAGCTTCAGTTCATGGAAGGTGTCGGCGATCTGTTGTTGCTGGGCGATCACTTCCTCGTTCAGCGGCCGGGTGTCGTGGCTCTTGCGCTGGATGGCGATACGGGTGATGTCGTGATCCAGACCGATCAGCGGCGCCACCAGCGCGGTGGCTTCGTCGATGTTGTCGACAGCCCATTGGCCGACCCGGTCCAGCTCCTCGGTGAGGATGTGGATGATTTCCGGGTTGGCCTCGGCGTAGCGGCGGCTGGCCAGGTAGAACTGGTGGTTGCTCACCAGACCGGTGCCATCGACCAGAGTGCGGGCCTGCAATTGCTGTTCGGCAGCGGCCTGGAAGGGGTCCCAGATGACCCAGGCATCCACCGCGCCACGCTCGAAGGCGGCACGGCCATCGGCCGGGGGCAGGTAGATGGGGGTGATGTCGCGGATGCTCAGACCAGCATCCTCCAGCGCGCGTACCAGCAGGTAATGCACGTTGGAACCCTTGTTCAGGGCGATGCGCTTGCCCTTGAGCTCAGCCACGCTGCGGATCGGCGAGTCCTTCGGCAGCAGAATGGCCTCACCGGTGGGGGCCGGTGGTTCGTGGGCCACATACAGCAGGTCGGCCCCGGCGGCCTGGGCGAACACCGGTGGTGTTTCCCCGGCGGTACCGAAGTCCACGGCGCCAACGTTCAGCCCTTCCAGCAGCTGAGGGCCAGCGGGAAACTCGATCCAGCGCACCTCGACATCCCGCTCGGCAAGGCGTTTTTCCAGACTGCCGCTGGCCTTGAGCAGGGTGAGTGAGCCGTATTTCTGAAAGCCGATACGCAGGGTGTCGGCGGTTGCCTGTGTTGCCTGTGTTACAGCGCCGATGGACAGGGCAGCGGTCAGTAGTGCTGCCAAGCCGCGGCGCAAAGTGACCTTGTGCATGGTCGTCCCCTTTGCGGTTGGGGTTTGGTAGCCTGCTGATCCGTTAGCGGACGAGTAAGGCGGGGGTGTTGCTCAAATGCTCCAGCGAGCGTGAATCAATCGATCGTTCAGTACATTCGGGTCAATCGGTGCCGGGCGTCTGGCCAGGGCAGTAAGAAACTGCTCCAGCGCCTCGTCCAGCCGGTCCAGCAGGGATTCCTCGAAGCGGGCCGGCTCGCCGTACTGGATCAGGTGGTCGGTAGCGAACACGCCGTGCAGGGTTTCCTGCGCCTTGAGCGCGGCCAGTACCGGTTTCAGTGCATAGTCCACCGCCAGCATGTGGCTCTGGGTGCCACCGGTGGCAATCGGCAGTACCACCTTGTGCGCCAATGCCCGCTCCGGCAGCAGGTCCAGCAGCACCTTGAGCGCACCGGCGAAGGAGGCCTTGTACACCGGCGTACCGATAATCAGGCCATCGGCCCGGCTGACCTGCTCGCCGAAGTGGCGGATGGCCGGGCTGTCAAAGCGGGCCAGCAGTAGCTCGGCTGGATCAAACTGGTGGATGTCGAAATGCACCACCTCCACCCCGCGCTGGGTCAGCCAACCTCTAGCCTGATCCAGCAGTAGGCCGGTACGTGAGCGTGAACTGGGACTGCCACCAATGGTTATAACCAGCATTAACCTTTTTCCTTATAATCTTTAGTTCTGAGAAGAACCCCGGATGGAGCTGAGAATAGCAGTGGATTTATATTTCTCTAAATCATTAATTTTCATTTTGTAATTCATTTTAGTTCTAAGTCGGTTACTGATACAGGGCGGTCAGCGCCTCGCCCTTGATCAGTGCCAGTTCCGCGGCGCGGCGGTCCCTGGGCTGGGTCAGCGGTACCGCCAGCTCGGCGACGATACGGCTGGGCTTGCCGCCGAGGATGATCACTCGGTCGCTCAGATACACGGCCTCGTCCAGGTCATGGGTCACCAGCAGCACACTGATGTCGTACTGGGCGGCGAGGGCGATCACCAGATCCTGCAGCTTCATGCGGGTGAAGGCGTCCACCGCGCTGAAGGGCTCATCCAGTAACAGCACCTGTGGTCGTCCGTACAGACCCCGGGCAATGGCTACGCGTTGCGCCATGCCGCCGGAGAGCTCCTTGGGCAGGGCGTCGCCCCGGCCGTCAAGGCCTACATCCCGCAGCAGCTGGCGGATCCACTTGCTGTCGGCCTTGCGGCCATCGGCAAAGCCGATATTCTCCGCCACGCTCAGCCAGGGCATGAGGCGGGGCTCCTGGTACACCACGCCGAGGCCGGAGCTGTTACCGAAATCCAGCAGCGGGTTACGCTCCAGCTGCCCATGGAACTGGGCGTCCAGGCCGGCGGCGATGCGCAGTAGGGTGCTCTTGCCGCAGCCGCTGGGGCCGAGCAGGCTGATGATCTCGCCGGGTGCCAGCGCCAGGCTGACGTTGTCGAGTACCGTCAGGTCTGCAAAGGCTTTGCTGATGTTATGCAGTTGCAACAGGGCGCTCATGGCTTGTCCTCGCCGTTGTAGCTGTCACGCCAGCCAAGCAGGCGGCCTTCCGCATGCTTGAGCAGGCTGTCGGTCAGCTTGCCCATCAGGGCCAGGGTGATGATCGCGGCCAGCACCAGATCCGGGCGTGAGACCTCACGGCCATCGGTCAGCAGGTAGCCGATGCCTTCGGTGGCGGCCAGCAGTTCAGCGGCGACCACGCACAGCCAGGCCATGGACAGACCGTTGCGCAGTCCGGTCAGCAGATAGGGCAGCGCGGCGGGCACCATGATGCGGCGCATCAGGGCGGCCTGGCTGAAGCCCAGCTGGCTGCCGACCTCGACCAGCTTGCGGTCGACGTTGCGCACCCCGGCGACCATGTTCATGTACACCGGAAAGAACGAGCCGATGGCGATCAGGGTGATCTTGGAGGTCTCATCGATGCCCAGCCAGATCAGCAGCAGTGGCACCCAGGCCAGGCCAGGTACCGCGCGCAGCGCCTGAAAGGTCGGATCTACCCAGGCTTCCAGACGGCGGTTCATGCCAACCAGGGTGCCGAGCAGAATGGCCAGCCCGGCGCCCACGGCGAAGCCGAGCAGCACCCGTTGGGCGCTGGCAGCGATGTGCAGCCACAATGGCCCGGAGGCCAGCTCGCGAAAGGTCACCAGCAGCTCGCTGGGTGCCGGCATCAGGTGTCCGGGAATCCAGCCGCTGCCGACGGCCAGCTCCAGTAACGCGAGCAGTACCGCCGGCAGTACCAGACCGACCGGCGTGAAGCGCAGTAGGCGCCGAGCCGGCTGCCAGACGGCTGCATGGCGCACGGCAGGTTGAGCCCGGCTGGTCATGGGTTGGTGCCCTCGACTACCGCTCTGGCATGTTCGGGGGCCAGCAGGCTGGCAAGCGTGGCGTCAACATCGGCACTGCCGCGCAGGATATTGTCGGCCTGCAGCAAGGGGATCACTGGCTTGATTGCATCCAGGTGCGGCTGGCCGGGCACCGGGCGATTGAAGTCATAACGGGCCAGCTGCAAACGTATCACCTCCACCGGCAGCCCGGTCTCCCGGGCGACCAGCTCGGCGGTCTCCTGCGGATGGGCGATGATCCAGTGGCGTGCGCGTTCGTAGGCGCTCAGCACGGCCTTGATGGTTTCAGGTTCATCCTGCAGGACCCGTTCGGAGGTATTCAGGAAGGCTGCCAGACCGAATTCGGGGTTGCGGTACAGAAAGCGCGCGCCGCCAGCTTCCGAGGCGGCCATGTGCGGGTCCAGACCAGCCCAGACATCGACCCGACCCTGCTCCAGCGCGGTGCGGCCCTCGGGGTGTTGCAGGTGCACGATGCGTACATCCCTGGAGGTCAACTGGTGCTCTGCCAGAGCGCGTAACAGGAAGAAATACGGGTCGGTGCCCTTGGTGGCGGCGACCCGCTTGCCGCGAATGTCGGCGAAGCCGTTCAGCTCTGACTGAGCGCCGACCACCAGCGCACTGGGCTCTGACCACAGATAGCTGTAGATGGTCTTGACCGGCTGGCCGTTGGCGCGGCTGACGAAGGCCGAAATGCTCGAGGTAAGGGCAAACTGGGTAGCGCCGCTGTTGAGGAATTCCAGCGAGTTGTTACTGCCCCGGGACAGTACCCACTTGACCTCGCGGCCCTGCTCGGCGAAATGTTCTTCCAGCCAGCCCTGGTCACGTATCACCAGACTGGGCGGGGAGTAGTAGGCGTAATCCAGACTGACTTCGTCGGCGCCGGAAGCGAGCAGGGGGCTGAAGGCAAGCAATGCGGCGGCGAGGCGGCGCAGGAAGGGCAGTGGCATGGTCTCTCCTTGGTTTTGTCGTCTCTCCTTCTTGAGGTCAAGTCAGGCAGCAAGCCACCCGCCGCAGCGGGTGGCAATGGGAATGGATTATCAGGCAGTCTTGCGATTCGGTTGCGGCGTCAGGCGCAGGTACGGCTTGACCGCCCGGTAGCCCGCCGGGAAGCGCTCGCGCAACTCGGCTTCGTCCTGAATGGAATTGACGATCACGACATCGTCGCCGTTCTTCCAGTTGCCGGGGGTAGCTACCTTGTAGTTATCGGTCAACTGCAGTGAATCCACCACCCGCAAAATCTCATCGAAGTTGCGACCGGTGCTGGCGGGGTAGGTGATGGTCAGCCGCACCTTCTTGTTCGGGTCGATGATGAACAGTGAACGCACGGTCAGGGTGTCGTTGGCGTTGGGGTGGATCAGGTCATAGAGCTCGGACACCTTGCGGTCGTGGTCGGCGATGATCGGAAAGCCGACCAGAGTGTTCTGGGTTTCGTTGATGTCCTTGATCCACTCGATGTGCGACGCTACCGGGTCGACCGACAGGGCGATGACCTTGACGCCGCGCTCGGCAAACTGGTCTTTCAATTTGGCGGTCAGGCCCAGCTCGGTGGTGCAAACCGGGGTGAAGTCCGCCGGGTGGGAAAACAGAATGCCCCAGCTGTCACCCAGCCATTCGTGGAAGCGAATGCGACCTTCACTGGAATCCTGCTCGAAGTCGGGGGCAATATCGCCCAGTCTGATACTCATGTGTTGCGCTCCTATGCTGGTGCCGACGGGAAGAAGTGTCGGCGATGGGAGCAATATGCACTGCGCTTAACCAGTTTAAAAAGAATAAATAGTGATTTTGTTATTCCTTTGCGGAATTAGTGGTGCGGTATAACATTATTCCAAAAAAGTATTTATTATTTCGTTTTTAGATTGTTTAGTTTTGCTCAACCGGATCACCGGACAGTTACCGAGGCTTGCCTCACTTGTTCCTGATCCGGCTCCGCATCTGCGACGAGACGGGTCTTTCCAGTCACTCGTTGTAGAGAGTAGTCAGATGATCACCTCCCGCAAGACCTCACCTCGCAAGCGCGCGCTGCTCGCTACCCTGTTTACCGCAGCCAGCCTGTTGCTGGCCGGTACCGCGCTCGCCGAAACCACAGTGCGCATCGGCTTTCAGAAATCCTCCACCCTGATCACCCTGCTGCGCAGCCAGGGCACTCTGGAAAAGGTGCTGAACGAGCAGGGCGTCAAGGTTTCCTGGCACGAGTTTCCCAATGGTCTGCCACTGCTGGAATCACTGAACGTCGGTAACGTCGACTTTTCCGCGGACGTGGCCGATACCGTGCCGGTGTTTGCTCAGGCCGCCGGTGCGCGTCTGGTCTATGTCGCCCAGGAAGCGCCGTCGCCTACTGCCCAGGCGGTTCTCGTGCAGGACCAGTCAGCCATCACCAATGTGGCGGACCTCAAGGGCAAGCGCGTGGCGGTGGTCAAGGGTTCTGGTGGGCACTATCTGCTGGTGCGTGCCCTGCAACAGGCCGGACTGAGCTTTGCCGATATCCGTCCTTCCTACCTGACCCCCGCCGACGGTCGCGCTGCCTTTGAGAATGGCAACGTCGACGCCTGGGTGGTCTGGGAACCCTTTCTCAGCAGTGCCCGGACCCAGCTTCAGACCCGCACGCTGATCGACGGTCGCGACGGATTGGCTGATTACCAGCGCTACTACCTGAGCTCGGTGGCCTTTGCCGAGAAGCATCCGGAGGTGGTGCAGACGTTGTTCGAGGAGCTGCGCAAGGGCGGCGAATGGCTGCGCGCCAATCCGCAGGAAGGTGCAGAGATCCTCGCTCCGCTGTGGGGTGGACTGGATCCGAAGATCGTCGAGGTGGGTAACGGTAACCGCAGCTACGAGGTGCGCCTGGTGCAGCGGGACAGCCTGGCCGAGCAGCAGCGCATTGCCGATGCCTTCCACGCCGAGGGGCTGTTGCCGGTGCAGGTGGATGCCGCCGACGTCGACATCTGGGCACCCTGAGGAATCACCATGAGCAGTCTGACCAACCCCAAGGTGGCGCTGATCCAGACGCTGGACGTGGCCCCGGTGATCAACCCGCGGGTGCTCTCGCTGGATGAGGGCCCCTGGCGCTCGGCAACCCTGACCCTGGCCGCGCAACTGGCCGCCACTGCGGTGCAGCGCGATCAGCAGGGCGGTTCGGCCCAGGCCGAGAAGCAGCTGTTCCGTGACAGCGGCCTGTTGCGCCTGAGTATTCCCCGGCAGTTGGGCGGTGCGGGCAGCAGCTGGCCGGAAATCTACCGCATTGTGCGTTATCTGGCGGCAGTGGATAGCTCGCTGGCCCACCTGTTCGCCTTTCATCATCTGCAGCTGGCGACCATCCAGCTGTTCGCCAACGCCCAGCAACAGGATTACTGGCTGCGCCTGACCCTCGACCAGAACTGGTTCTGGGGTAACGCCACCAACGGCCGGGATACCCACCTGCAACTGGTGCCCCAGGATGAGCATTACCAACTGCTCGGCAGCAAGTCGTTCTGCTCCGGGGCGCTGGGGTCTGATGCGCTGGTGGTCAGTGTGCCACGTACCTTTGGCTCGCAGGAGCGGGTGTTTCTGGTGATACCGGCCCAGCGCGACGGTCTGCTGATCAACGACGACTGGGATGGCTTCGGCCAGCGCCAGACCGACAGCGGCACTGTGCATTTCGAGGGCGTCTACGTGGATGCCGCCGATCTGCTGGAGTATGGCCTGAACAGCCCCCGTGCCAGCCTGCGGACCTGTGTGTCGCAGTTGATCCTGGTGCAGATCTATCTGGGTAACGCCGCCGGCGCGCTGAGCGGAGCGCTGGATTACATCAACGAGCGGGCACGCAGCTGGCCAGGCTCTACCGCCGAACGCCCGACCGAGGATGCGCTGATCCAGCTGCGCCTCGGTGGACTCTGGGCCCGACTGGATGCCGCCACCTTGTTGGCCGAGCGGGCGGCCGGGCGATTGCAGCAACTGCTCGACCAGCACTCGCCAACCCCCGAGGAGCGCGGCGAGCTGGCCACCTGGATAGCCGAAGCCAAGCTGCTCTCGGCCCGGGTCGCGCTGGATATCACCAGTGAGGTATTCGAGACCATGGGCGCCCGGGCCACTTCCTCGCGCTTCGGTTTCGACCGTTTCTGGCGCAACGTGCGGGTGCATACCCTGCATGACCCACTGGATCACAAACAGAAGGATATCGGTCGCTGGCTGCTGACCGGGGAGCATCCCGTGCCCTCGAACTACAGCTGAGACCACCCGAACTGACCGCCGCCCTCGGGCGGCAGGCAGCCACCGGCCCGATGGGCCATCAGCACAGCAAGGAGAACACCATGAGTATCAAGCAATGGCTCGGAGCCGGCGTACTGGCTGCCGCAGCGATAGTACAGGTCGCCCAGGCGGCCAACAGCGAGGTGCTGGTCAGCACCGACTGGCTGGAGCAGAACCTCGAGCAGCCGGATCTGCGCATCATCGAGGTAAGCGTCAATCCCGGTCAGTACGAGCGCGGGCATATTCCCGGCGCAGTGAATGTCAGCTGGCACACCGATCTGGTCGACCCGGTGCGCCGGGATATCGCCTCGGCCGAGGACTTCCAGAAACTGCTGCGCGAAGCCGGCGTATCCAGTGACAGCACCGTCATTCTGTATGGCGACAACAACAACTGGTTCGCCGCTTGGGGTGCCTGGGTATTCGACGTGTACGGTGTGGAGAACGTCAAGCTGCTGGATGGCGGTCGCGCCAAGTGGGAAAAGGAAGGCCGCCCGCTGACCACCCGCCAGGTCGCCCATGCCCCCGGCAATATCAGTCTCGGCGAGCGTAACGAGGCCCTGCGGGCACGCTTTGTCGATGTGGTAGCGGTGGCTGAAGGCAAGCAACAGGCGCAGTTGATTGATATCCGCTCGCCGGACGAATTCAACGGCCGCATCTTTGCCCCTGAAGGCGTGCAGGAGCTGGCCATCCGCGCCGGCCATATTCCCGGTGCGGTCAATGTGCCCTGGGGCTCGGCCGTCGCCGCCGACGGCACCTTCAAATCCGCCGACGAGCTGCGCAAGGTCTACGCCGCAGTCGGGGTGGACGGCAGCCAGCCGATCATCACCTACTGCCGCATTGGCGAGCGCTCCAGCCACACCTGGTTCGCCCTGAGCAAGATCCTCGGCTATGACGTACGCAATTACGATGGCTCCTGGACTGAATACGGCAATGCCGTGGGCGTGCCGGTGGTGAACGTTGCCGGGACTGTGTGGGGCGGCAAGTAAACGACTGGTCGCGGCTGGCCGCGACGTGGTAATTCATGGGCCGGGCGTATACCCCGGCCTTTTGTATTCGCAACGGGAGTGTTTTGCGAATGAGTGAACCCGTAACAACTGACCGGCCGAGCGCCGGTGTTCTGCTTTTGGCGCTGGCGCTGGCTGTCGGGGTGATGGCCTGGGCCTGGGTGATATTCGAACCGACCCCGGCGGGACGGGCGTTGAGTTTTTCGCTGCTGACCGGGGCCGTGTTTGGTGTGCTGTTGCAGCGTTCGCGTTTCTGTTTCTTCTGCGTTACCCGGGACTATCTGGAGCGCCGCGACCCCAACGGGTTGCTCGGCCTGCTGGCGGCGCTGGCCGTCGGCACCCTCGGTTACCATGCGGTGCTGGGCTCCTTTGTGCCCGATCCGTTTGGCGGGCGGCTGCCGCCGGATGCCCATATCGGCCCGGTGAGTCTGGTGCTGGCGTTGGGCGCGGGGCTGTTCGGGCTGGGCATGGCTATTTCCGGTTCCTGCATCAGCGCCCATCTGTACCGTCTGGGCGAGGGCGCCTTTGCCTCGGTGTTTGCCCTGATCGGTGTGCTGCTCGGCTTTGTGCTGGGCTTTCTCAGCTGGAATCCCCTGTATCTGCGGTTTGTGGCTGATGCGCCGAGTATCTGGTTGCCGGGCCATCTGGGCTACGCAGGCTCCCTGATCGGGCAGTTGGCGGTGCTGGCTCTTTTGGCCTGGCTGCTGCTGCGTTTTGCCCGCCCGCAAGCTGCTTCGGCTGAGACGTTGTCAGTTGGTCAGCGTATCTGGCGCCGCCGCTGGCCCACCTATATCGGCGGGGTGCTGATTGGTGCGCTGGCGGTGGTGTGCTATCTACGGGTCGGGCCGCTGGGGGTGACCGCCGAGTTGGGCAGCCTGTCGCGCACAGGGGCGAATGCGCTGGGCTGGCTGCCGGATCGGCTGCACGGTCTGGATGGCTTTTCCGGCTGCGCTACCGTGATCAAGCAGGCGTTGCTGTCCAATAACGGCGCCTTTATCAGTGCGCTGTTGCTGGGTGCCTGGGCCAGTGCGTTGATTGCCGGTGACTGGCAACCCGCGTTGCCGAATGCAGGGCAGGCGTTGCGTGGTCTGCTCGGTGGGGTGCTGATGGGCTGGGGCGCAATGCTGGCGCTGGGCTGTACCGTGGGTACGTTGCTGTCCGGGATCATGGCTGGCGCGCTGTCCGGTTGGGTGTTCGCGCTGTTCTGCCTGTTCGGACTGCTTGCTGGGCTTGGGCTACGGCGGGTTCTGCACTGGTGAAAAGGGGGTGGGCCGACTGCGTTCAGGCCCACCGCCGCTGTTGCTTTTCAATCAGGCTCTGCAACTGGTACAGATAGGCAAAGCCTTCCTCCCAGCGGGTGAAACCTGCATCGGTATTGATATGCCCGGCCTGCTCCAGGATAACCGTGTGGCTGCCCCAGCTGTCACCCAGCGCCAGGGCCCGTTGTGCGGTGGCGGCGCGGTCATTGCTGGAGCCGACCAACAAGCTGGGAAAGCCCAATGGCTGCTGCGGGATGGGGGCGAAGTTGCGTAGCGGGGCAGGGCAGCCGTCCCGTTCCACATCCGCCGGGGCGACCAGCAGCGCACCCAGCACCCGCTTGCGCAGTGCCGGACTGGCCTGGGCGGCCCAGTGGGCGACGGTCACGCAGCCGAGGCTGTGGGCGATGATGACCACTGGCTCAGGTTCGGCAGCGATATACCGCTC
>JAAYHO010000180.1 GCA_012735335.1 Gammaproteobacteria bacterium | reverse complement strand
TTGGCGGATTCGAGTACGACAGTTGCTGCTGGAAATTGCGCGTGATCAACCGCTACTGGATCGATTACGATGAGGCCAGTCTCAACCCGCGACTCAACGATGAACCGGATCGCGGCATTTTCCTGCAGATTGTCTTCAAGGGCCTCGGCAACGTTACCGGCGGCAGCATGGAAACGCTTCTTGAAGAAAGCATCAATGGTTACAGACAGCGAGAGTCCAATGCATTTTAAGCTACACACCAAACTGGTTGGCCTGTGCGCCGGTCTGCTGCTCAGCACCGGTCTGCAGGCGCAGATGATCGAACTTGACCGTGTCGCCGCGATTGTCGACAACGACGTGATCATGGCCAGCCAGGTCGAGGAACGGATGAGCACCATCCGCTCCCAGCTGGCCGAACGGGGTGCCACTGACCTGCCCCCCGCCGATGTGCTGCGCGCCCAGGTAATGGACCGTCTGGTGCTGGAGAGTATCCAGCTGCAGATGGGCGAGCGTGCCGGTATCCAGATCGATGACGCCACCCTGAACCAGACCATGCAACAACTGGCCGAACGCAACGGCGTCAATCTGGAGCAGTTCCGCGCCGCGCTGGAGCAGGATGGCATCAGCTACCAGCATGCCCGTGAGCAGGTTCGTCGCGAGCTGATCATCAACCGCGTGCGCCAGCGCCGGGTAGCCGAGCGCATTCAGGTCAGCGATCAGGAAGTACGTAACTTCCTCAACTCGGAGATGGGCCGCTACCAGACCTCCGCTGACTATCGGCTGGCGATGATAGTGTTGCCGGTATCGGAAGCCGCCAGCAGTGAGGATGCCCGTCGCCAGGGTGAGATGGCCGAACAGATCCATCAGGAGCTGCTGGCCGGAGCCGACTTCACCGGGCTGGCGATCAGCCGTTCCGGTGGTGAACACGCGCTGGAAGGCGGCGAACTGGGCTGGCGCAAGGCGGCACAGCTGCCCCCGGCCTTCGCCAACGCGGTGGATCAACTGGAGATAGGCGGCATTACCGGCCCCCTGCGCTCACCGGTCGGCTACCATATTCTCAAGCTGCTGGAAAAGCGTGGCGGTGACAACCTGCTGGTGGATGAGTACAACGTCCGTCACATCCTGATCAAGCCCAGCGAGATCCGCAGCGAAGCCGAAGCCGCACAACTGATCCAGCGACTGTACGAGCGCATCAGCAGCGGTGAGTCCTTCGATACCCTGGCCCGCTCCTTCTCCGAAGACCCTGGCTCCGCACTGAATGGCGGTTCGCTCGACTGGGTAACCCCGGACGCCATGGTGCCGGAATTCCGCGACACCCTGCTGAGCGCCGCACCGGGACAGGTAACCACGCCGTTCCAGAGCCAGTTCGGCTGGCACATCCTGCAGGTCATGGATCACCGCCAGGTGGATATGACCGATGAGATGCGCGAACAGCAGGCACGCAACCTGCTGCAGAACCGCAAGTTCGAGGAAGAACTGCAGACCTGGTTGCTGGAAATCCGCGACGAAGCCTACGTAGAGATCAAGAGTTAAGTGAGTGTGTTCTCGATAGCCCTGACTGCCGGTGAACCCGCCGGCATCGGGCCTGACCTGTGTCTGCAACTGGCCACCGAGCCCTGCCCCCACCAACGTGTCGTCATCGCCGATCCTGACCTGCTGGCCGAACGTGCCCGCCAGCTCGGCCTGGCGGTACAGCTGCAGGAATACGACCCCAGCCAGCCGCCCCGCGCGCAGCAGGCCGGTCAGCTCTGTGTACTGCCGGTACCGCTGACCACTGCCTGCCAGCCGGGCATCCTGAATCCGGCCAATGCCCGCTATGTGCTGGAAACCCTGCGCCTCGGCGGTCAGGGCTGCATTGACGGGCAGTTTGCTGCGGTGGTCACGGCACCGGTCCACAAGGGCGTGATCAACGATGCCGGAGTGGCCTTTTCCGGACATACCGAATTCTTTGCCGACCAGACCGGCACCGAGCAGGTGGTGATGATGCTGGCCTGCCCCGGCCTGCGGGTGGCACTGGCCACCACCCACCTGCCGCTGCGCGAGGTGGCCGACGCCATTACGCCGACGGCACTGGAGCGGGTGATCCGTATCCTGCATGCGGACCTGCAGAGCAAGTTCGGCATCAGCACCCCGCGCATCCTGGTCTGCGGCCTCAATCCCCATGCCGGGGAAGGCGGCCACCTGGGGCGCGAGGAAATCGACATCATCATTCCCCTGCTGGAACGCCTGCGCAGTGAGGGCATGCAGCTGGAAGGCCCGCTGCCCGCCGACACCCTGTTCACCCCCAGACACCTGGATCAGGCCGATGCGGTGCTGGCCATGTACCACGATCAGGGCCTGCCGGTGCTCAAGCACAAGGGTTTCGGCCAGGCGGTCAACGTCACCCTCGGCCTGCCGATCATCCGCACCTCGGTGGACCACGGCACCGCACTGGATCTGGCCGGCAGCGGCCGGGCCGATGTCGGCAGCCTGCGGGTCGCCCTGCATACCGCCATCAGCATGATCGAGGCCCGGAACCAATCATGAGTGAATTTGCCCCCCACCGGGCGCGCAAGCGCTTCGGTCAGAACTTTCTGCATGATCACGGCGTGATCAACCGCATCCTGCGGGCCATCGCGCCCCGGGAAGGTCAGCATCTGGTGGAGATCGGCCCCGGTCAGGGTGCCCTTACCCAGGGACTGTCCGACAGCGGTGCGCGACTGGATGTGATCGAACTGGACAAGGACCTGCACACCCGGCTGCTGGCCTACTTCGGCACCAATCCGCTGTTCACCCTGCACAAGGGCGACGCACTGAAATTCGACTTCCGCACCCTGGTACAGCCGGGCGAGAAGCTGCGGGTGGTCGGCAACCTCCCCTACAACATCTCCACTCCGCTGATGTTCCATCTGCTGAGTCAGGCCGACTGCATCGCCGATATGCATTTCATGCTGCAGAAGGAAGTGGTGCAGCGTCTGGCCGCCGGAGTCGGTGAAAACCACTACGGCCGCCTGGGTATCATGGTGCAGTACTGGTGCGAGGTGGAACACCTGTTCGACGTCGGTCCCGGTGCCTTCAGCCCACCGCCCAAGGTAGACTCGGCTATAGTTCGCCTGACCCCCCATGCCACTCTGCCCCATCCGGCCGACGATGTGGAGATGCTCGAGACAGTGGTGCGTGAAGCCTTCAACCAGCGCCGCAAGACCCTGCGCAATACCCTCAAGCCCCTGCTGGATGCCGAAGCCATTGCCGAGGAAGGACTGGACCCGACCCTGCGCCCGGAGCAGGTGGATCTGGCGGGCTTCGTGCGTCTGGCCAATCGCCTGGCCCGTGAGCGGAGCCCCGGCAATGACTGATACCCTGGCAGACACCATCCGCATCAGTGTGGAAACCCGCTACCTCACCGAGCAATCGGATCCCCGGGCCCGGCGCTACGCCTTTGCCTACACCATCAGCATCCAGAATACCGGCACGCAGGCAGCCCAGCTGCTTGACCGGCACTGGCTGATCACCGACGGTAATGCCAAGGTGCAGGAGGTTCGCGGCGAGGGAGTGATCGGCGAGCAGCCGGTGATCCTGCCCGGAGCCACCCACACCTACACCAGCGGCTGCCTGCTGGAAACTCCGGTGGGCAGCATGCGCGGCAGCTACGGCATGATCACCGAGGATGGCGTGAGTTTTCAGGCCCCGATCGCGATATTCCGGCTGGCCAGTCCCAACGCACTCAACTGAGGTTCCGTATGGCTGTATACGCGGTAGGCGATATTCAGGGCTGCCTCAAACCGCTGAAATGCCTGTTGAAGAAGGTCGACTTCAATCCGTCGCAGGACACCCTGTGGGCGGTGGGCGATCTGGTCAACCGTGGTCCGGCCTCGCTGGAGACCCTGCGCTTCATCGATGCCCTGGGCAATGCCTGCATCAGCGTGCTGGGCAACCACGACCTGCACCTGCTGGCCGCCGCCTGCGACCGCAAGCGCCTGCGCAGGTCCGATACCCTGCTGCCGATTCTGGATGCCCCGGACAGCCGGCAACTGCTGCACAACCTGCGCCAGCGGCCCATGGCCCACTTCGACAGCAGCCGTAACCTGATCATGACCCATGCCGGTGTACCGCCGGTATGGAGCGTGGAACAGACCCGCCGGTATGCCGCCGAGGTGGAGGCGGTGCTGCGCTGTGACGAGCAACTGTCCTGGTTCCTGGATGAAATGTACGGCAACGAGCCAGCCTGCTGGAGCGACGACCTGCAGGGCACCACCCGGCTGCGGGTGATCACCAACTATCTGACCCGCATGCGTTTCTGCAAAGCCGATGGCACTCTGGACCTGAAATCCAAGGAAGGTCCCGGCGATGCGCCCAAGGGCTATTCGGCCTGGTTCAAGCTGCCCCGCCACGACCCCGACACGCGAATCATCTTCGGCCACTGGGCCGCGCTGGAGGGCAAGGTCAGCATCCCCGGCATCCATGCGCTGGACACCGGCTGTGTGTGGGGCAACGAACTGACCCTGATGGATGTCGACAGCGGCGAAAAGCTGCATTGCAAGTGCCGCCACTGAGCCAGACGGCTGTTCCCTCCGCACTAAATATTTTCCAATATCCCCAACCGGACGCGCAAAACCAACTATCCTGAAGTCAAGGCAATCAATAAAGCAGAGCCGGTTCGCCGGCTTCCGATAACAGGGGAGCGGTCGAAGTGCACCCAAGCTGCCTTCGACGCACTCTCAGGCCTTGTCTGACAGGCAGTAATGGGGGATTGCATGTCACTACTGTGTTCGCCCTTCGCTGCGTGGCAGGTGGGTTCCTTCTCGGAAGCACCGGATCTCAACCCTGGTAACAGCGAGGTCACGCCATGAGCATATTCAGTCATTTCCAGAGTCGTTTCGAGACCACCCAGCAGGAGGAGATGTCCCTCCAGGAATACCTTGAGCTGTGCAAGGCCGAGCCGGCAACCTACGCCTCAGCCGCTGAACGTCTGCTGATGGCCATCGGCGAGCCGGAACTGATCGATACCTCACTGGATCCCCGGCTGTCGCGGATCTTCTCCAACAAGGTGATCAAGCGCTACCCGGCGTTTGCCGACTTCCACGGCATGGAAGAGGCAGTAGAGCGCATCGTCTCCTTCTTCAAGCACGCTGCCCAGGGGCTGGAAGAGCGCAAGCAGATCCTCTATCTGCTGGGTCCGGTCGGCGGTGGCAAGTCGTCGATTGCCGAGAAACTCAAGGCGCTGATGCAGCAGGTACCCTTCTACGCGATCAAGGACTCACCGGTGTTCGAGTCGCCACTGGGGCTGTTCAATGCCACCGAGGACGGCCACATCCTGGAGGAGGACTACGGCATCCCGCAGCGCTACCTCAACAGCATCATGTCGCCCTGGGCGGTCAAGCGCCTGCATGAGTACAACGGCGACA
>JAAYHO010000179.1 GCA_012735335.1 Gammaproteobacteria bacterium | reverse complement strand
GCCCTGGCCCGGGTACCCCGGGCCACCACAGACAGCGCAAGCGTCGAAATCCGTGGCAAACAGCTGCAGGTGCGGGTCATCCGCCCCGGCTTTGTGCGTAACGGCAAACAGATCTTCAACTAACCCGTATGTCTTGTACCGAGGAAACTGAAATGAGCGATACCCCCAGCGAACTGCGTTACGCCAGCAGCCATGAATGGAGTCGGCAGGAAGAGGACGGCAGCATTACCGTGGGCATAACCAACCACGCCCAGGACGCGCTGGGTGACGTGGTGTTTGTCGAGCTGCCCGAAGTCGGTCGTCAGCTCAGTGCCGGTGATGAATGTGCGGTGGTCGAGTCGGTCAAGGCCGCCTCGGATATCTATGCCCCGGTCAGCGGTGAAGTGATCGCCGTCAACGAGGCCCTGTCCGACGCACCGGAGCTGCTCAACAGCGACCCCTACGGCGAGGCCTGGCTGCTCCGCATCAAGCCCACCGATAGCAGCGAGCTGGACAAGCTGCTGGATGCCGAGGGCTACCTGGCCAGCCTCTGATTCCGGCACCACCCCTATCAAACTGAGGTGTACCTATGAGCCATCCCCGGAGTCTTGTCGAACTGGAGCAGCAGGATGCCTTCATCCAGCGGCATATCGGACCGGATACCGAGCAACAGCAGAGCATGTTGCAGACCCTGGGGCTGAGCTCGCTCAGTGAGTTGATCGATCAGGCAGTGCCGCAGAGCATCCGCCTGGAAGGCACACTGGAGCTGGCTGGTCCGCGCAGCGAGCCGGAAGTACTGCGCTACCTGCGCTCGGTGGCCGGGCGTAACCAGCTGTTCACCTCCTGCATAGGCATGGGCTACTACAACACCATCCTGCCGCCGGTGATCCAGCGCAACGTACTGGAAAACCCCGGCTGGTATACCGCCTACACCCCCTACCAGCCGGAGATCTCCCAGGGCCGACTGGAAGCCCTGCTGAACTTCCAGCAGATGACCCTGGACCTGACCGGCATGCAGCTGGCCAACGCCTCACTGCTGGATGAGGCCAGCGCCGCAGCCGAGGCCATGACCCTGGCCAAACGGGTGGCAAAGAGCAGGAGCAACAGCTTCTTCATTGATGAGGACTGCCATCCGCAGACCATCTCGGTGGTGCGCACCCGCGCCGAGGCCTTCGGCTTCGAGCTGATCATCGGCGATGTCGGCGAACTGGAGCAGCACCAGGTATTCGGCGCAGTGTTCCAGTACACCACCACCTGGGGTGAGGTGCGTGATCTGCAACCCTTGATTGCACAGGTTCAGGCCCAGCAGGGTCTGGCCTGCGTGGCCGCCGATCCGCTGAGTCTGGTACTGCTGACGCCGCCCGGGGAGCTGGGTGCGGACGTGGTATTCGGCTCATCGCAGCGCTTTGGCGTGCCCATGGGCTACGGCGGACCGCATGCGGCCTTCTTCGCCACCCGGGACGAATATAAACGGGCCATGCCCGGGCGCATCATCGGTGTGTCGGTGGACAGTCGTGGCCAGCGTGCCCTGCGCATGGCGCTGCAGACCCGCGAACAGCATATCCGCCGGGAGAAGGCCAACTCCAATATCTGTACCGCCCAGGTGCTGCTGGCCAATATCGCCAGCTTCTATGCCGTCTACCACGGTCCCGAGGGCCTGCGCCGCATTGCCGAGCGGGTGCACCGGCTGACCGCCATTCTGGTGCTGGGGCTGGAACGCTGCGGAATCACCCGCAGCAACCAGGGCTTCTTCGACACCCTGACCCTCAAGGTACCCGGGCAGGCGCGCCGTATCGTCGAACGGGCGCGCAGCCAGCGTATCAACCTGCGGCTGATTGATGCCGACCACCTGGGCGTCAGCCTGGATGAAACCAGCAGCGCCGAGACCGTCGCAGCTCTGCTGCAGTGCTTTGCCGGGGACGCCCACGGCCAGGATATCGAAGCGCTGGATCTGGCCGTGCGCGGCACTGAAACCGGTATTGCTCCGGCGTTGCGGCGGCAGACGCCGCTGTTGCAGCACCCGGTCTTCAACCGCCACCATTCCGAAAGCGCCATGCTGCGCTATATCAAGGCGCTGGAAAACCGGGACCTGGCGCTGAACCACGCGATGATTCCATTGGGCTCCTGCACCATGAAGCTCAACGCCACCAGTGAGATGATCCCCATCACCTGGCCGGAATTCGCCGATATGCACCCCTTCGCCCCCGAGGCGCAGGCCGCCGGGTACCGGCAGCTGATCGACGAACTGGAAGCCATGCTCAGGGCCATCACCGGTTTCGATGCCATCTGCATGCAGCCCAACTCCGGAGCCCAGGGCGAATACGCCGGGCTGCTGGCGATCCGTCAATATCACCAGGCCAATGGCGAGGCTCAACGCAATGTGTGCCTGATTCCAACCTCGGCCCATGGCACCAACCCGGCCTCGGCACAGATGGCCGGCATGCGCGTGGTACTGATCGCCTGCGATGAGCAGGGCAACGTCAATGTCGAGGACCTGCGCAGCAAGGCCGCCGAGCACGCCGATAACCTGTCCTGTCTGATGATCACCTATCCCTCCACCCACGGCGTGTACGAAGAGGGCATCCGCGAGATCTGCGACATCGTTCACCAGCACGGCGGTCAGGTGTACATGGACGGCGCCAACCTCAACGCGCTGGTCGGGCTTGCCCGTCCGGCGGACTTCGGTGCCGACGTCTCGCACATGAACCTGCACAAGACCTTCTGCATCCCCCATGGCGGTGGTGGCCCCGGCATGGGACCGATCGGGGTCAAGGCGCACCTGGCCCTCTACGTACCCAACCACATAGTGGTACCGCTGGACGGCCCCAACCCGGAAAACGATGCGGTCAGCGCCGCGCCCTGGGGCAGCGCCAGCATACTGCCGATCAGCTGGAGCTATATCGCCCTGATGGGTGCCAGCGGTCTGCGCCAGGCCACTGAAGTGGCGATTCTCAGTGCCAACTACATCGCCCGCCGCCTGGGACAGGCCTACCCGGTGCTGTACAGCGGTCGCAACGGCTGGGTCGCGCATGAGTGCATCATCGATATCCGCCCGCTCAAGGCTGCCTCCGGCATCACCGAGGAGGATATCGCCAAGCGTCTGATGGACTACGGTTACCACGCCCCGACCATGTCCTTCCCGGTGCCCGGAACATTGATGATCGAGCCCACCGAAAGCGAATCGAAGGAGGAACTGGATCGCTTCATCGAGGCCATGCTGAGTATCCGCAAGGAGATCGAACAGGTGGAACAGGGCCACTGGGACGTCGAAGACAACCCCCTGCGCCAGGCCCCGCACAGCATGGCCGACATCACCGGCGACTGGCAGCGCAGCTACTCCCGGGAGCAGGCGGTGTTCCCATTGCCCTGGATCGCCCCCAACAAATTCTGGCCCGCCGTCAACCGTATCGACAACGTCTACGGCGACCGCAACCTGTTCTGTGCCTGCCCCCCGCTGGAAGATTATTAATGGAGTGCCGGATTCCATCCCGGCAAGTCGGGTTTGGCGCTGGCACGCTGTGTCGAGATGGAGCTCGACACTTCATTATTACACCACCTGCCAATCGCTCTTCAGGCGTACTCGGAAGGCGGCGCCGCCCAAGGGGGAGTCGTCCAGGCTGAGGGTGCCGCCGTAGCTTTCAATAATGTCCCTGACCACCGCCAGGCCGATGCCCTGCCCCGGGTGTGCGGTATCCAGCCGCTCGCCCCGCCCTATGACCCGCTCGCGCTCAGCGGGCGGCACGCCCGGCCCATCATCCTCCACCAGCAGATCGTAGCTGCCTTCGCTGATGCTGGCACTGACGCGGATCCGTGACAGGCTCAGGCGGTAGGCGTTCTCCAGCAGGTTGCCCAGCAGTTCCAGCAGCACGCCCTCCTCCATGGGGATCGACAGGGTCTCCTCGACATCGCATTGCAGGACTACCGGTTTATCCCGGTAGACCTTGCTCAGGGCCTCGCTGAGCCGCGCTACCACTGGTGCCAGTCGAGCCTGATGGCGCACCAGGCCGCTGCGCCGCAGGCTGGCGCGCTGCAGTTGATAGTCGATCTGCTGACTCATGCGCTCGATCTGATCGCGCAGCACCCGGGACTGTTCCGGCTGCCGGAGGTTTTCCGCCACGGTCTGCAATACCGCCAGCGGGGTCTTCAGGCTGTGCGCCAGATCCGCCAGCGAGTCGCGGTAGCGGGAACGCTGCAGGCGTTCGCTGTCGAGCAGGCGGTTCAGCGAACGGGTCAGACGGGCCAGCTCGCTGGGGTGGCGGTCGCTCAGCGTTTCACGAGTCCCGGCTTCCACCTCGCTGAGTTCACGGCGCACGCCCTTGAGTGAGCGCAGACTCCAGGTCATGCCCAGCCACAGCAACAGCAGCAGCAATAACAGACCGCCGCCCAGCCACAGGCGCAGCTTGAAGCTGAAGTCCCGCTGCAGGGGTGCGTACTCGCTGCTCGGCAGCATGGTGACAAAGCTCAACGGCAGCTTGTCATCCCCGGCCAGGTACACCTCCACGTCGTAGACGTAGTATTCCTTGTGGTTGCGGTCGCGGATACGCAGAAAGTCGATACGTCCGCCACTGTAGTGCGGCAGATAGTCGGGCTGCTCGGCGTCGGTGGAGCGCGAATGCCAGATGACGTTACCTTCCATGTCGTGCACGTAACCGAGCAGCTTGGCCTCGGGCAGATTGAACTCCTCGTCCGGCAGCAGTTCAGGCATGTGCAGCTGGCCGTCCACCACGCTGGCGGCGCTGACCAGGGTCGAGGCATCGGCGGCCAGGCGCTGCTGGATGATCTGTTCCATGGTCTGGTCGAAGACCCGCTGCAGGATCGGCAGCAACGCCAGCATGAACAGCACGGCAAAGCCCGCCGCACTGAGCACCAGCCGGGTACGCAGTGAGCGCATCATTGGCAGTGCCCGGTGAACAGGTAACCCTGACCGCGTACGGTCTCGATCAGCTGCGACTCACCGGCGGCCTCCAGCTTGCGGCGCAACCGCCCGACCAGTACCTCGATCACATTCAGATCACGCTCGTCGTCATCCGGGTACAGCTGTTCGATCAGGCGCTCCTTGGCCACCACCTGCTGGTGATGGCGCATCAGGTATTCCAGAATCCGGTACTCGAAGGCGGTCAGCGGTACCGGCTGCTCGGCGACACTGGCCTGGCGGCGATTCAGATCGAGCACCAGACGGCCGGTGCGGATCTGCGCCTGGACAAAACCGGAGGAACGCCGCACCAGCGCATTCAACCGGGCTTCCAGCTCCTCGAACTGGAAGGGTTTGACCACATAGTCATCGGCACCGGAGGTCAGCCCTTCGACCTTGTCCTGCCAGTTGCCCCGGGCGGTGAGGATCAGGATCGGAAAGGTCTGACCCATATTGCGTAACTGACGGATCAGGTCCAGCCCGCCCATACCGGGCAGGCCCAGGTCGATGATGGCGATATCGTGATTGAAGTGCTGGGCCTGAAGCAGCCCTTCCTCGGCGCTGGCCACCGCATCGACCACATGCCCGACCTCGCCGAACCGGGTGGACAGGTGATGGCGCAGCAGCGCCTCGTCTTCGACCAACAACAACTTCATGTCACTCTCCACAGTCCGACAGATATCTTGCCAACGCAGACAGACCCGCCTGGCACAGGCCAGGCGGGTCCGCTCAGGTCGGAGATCAGAAGTGGTAGTTTAAACCCAGATAGAACTGTTCGCTGCTCTTCAGGTCAGCCGAGCCACCCACTGCGCCACTGCGCGCATTGAGGCTGACATCAGCGGTGGTGCGCAGGTAGCGATAGCCGCCCTCGATGGCCAGTTCCGGGGCCAGTTGATGCAGGATGCCCGCCTGCAGGCCACCGGCCAGACCCACATCGCTGTCACGGTGGAAGCCGGGGGAGTCCTGGGTGAGCTTGACCAGACCGCCGCTCACACCACCGAACAACCGGGTGTGGTCGGCAATCGGCAGGAACAGGTCGTAGCTGCCGAGCAGGTTCTGCTGACGCAGCTTGTAGCCCTTGGCGGAGTCGGACACATAGTCATAGCTCAGATACATGCGCCCGGAAGCGTCCTGAACACCGCCGCGCAGGCCCCAGGTGCTGTCGTTGTTGATGCTGCTGTCCAGGCTGCGCGCCAGCGGATTGCGCTTCAGGCTGTTGGAACGGTCCATATTGTTGCTGGTTTCACCCCAGCTCAGGCCGACGAAGCTGTCCTGCGCCAGAGCAGGCGCGCTGGCGAATGCCATGGCAGTTGCGGTACCCAGCGCCAACATCTTGAGAGAATTTTTCATGTGCTGCTCCTTCTTTAAAAGTCGGAAACAGCATGCCTGAGCGCCCCTGAACCTGAACTGAACACCCGCTGAACCTCAGCTGAACGCAAGCGAAATGAAGTGTAATCACGACCGTGGGCGCTTCCGCGCTGTGTCGAGATGGAACGACACTCCCGGGTTCTGGAGTGCCGGGTTCCATCCCGGCAATTTGGGGTTACGGCGAGCAGCAGGTCAGGCAGTCAGGCGTTGGCGCAGGCGGCCGAGCATGCCCATCAGTCCGGTGACCCGGTTCTGCTCCTGCTCGGCCACCGGCGCTTCAGCCAGGCGGGCGATGACGGGGGCCGGCTGTTCGCGCCATTCCTCGATCTGCACCAGCGCGGTGCTGATCGCCCGCTGGTACATGCCCCGGCGGATAGGTTTGGGCAGGTAGCGGAAGATCTGCGCCTGGTTGATCAGCTTGAGCAGTACCTGGGTGTCCTGGAAGGGGGTGATGATGATGCTCAGCAGCTGCGGGTGGGCCTGGGCCAGGGTCATCAGCAGTGGTCGCAGGTCCTGCCCGTCCAGCTGGATATCGCTGACCAGCATGTCCAGCGGCTGTTCGTTGAGCAGGGTCACCGCCTCGTCCAGGGTACGGGCATGGAACAGCTGCAGCTGGTTTTCCACGCACAGCTGCTGGGTCACCGCCAGGGTCTGCGGGTCATTGTCCAGCAACAGCAGCCTGGCGCGCTGACGGGGTCTGCTGGCCGGACGGGCCTGGCTGATGGGCAGCACATTGCTCTGGCTGGTGCGTCGACGCTGCACCAGGCTGGCGGCCTGGGCCAGGGTTTCGACCATTTCCTCAGGTACCCAGGGCTTGGTCAGATAGCGGAAGATGCCGCCGCTGTTCAGGGCGTCCACCGCCGCATCCAGATCCGAGTAGCCGGTCAGCAGGATGCGTATGGTATTGGGGTATTGCCGTTGCACCTGTTCCAGCAGTTGACTGCCGCTCATGCCCGGCATGCGCTGGTCGCTGACCACGATATCCACCGCCTGCTGCTGCAGCAGCGCCATGACCCGCTGCGGGTCGGATTCGGTGAGCACCTGGTAGCGGCGGCGGAACTGCATGGCCAGGGTACGCAGGATGCGCTCTTCGTCATCCACAAACAGAACACGGACAGGCTGTGACATCTCAGGCACTCCGCTGCAGGTCGAGGGGCTGCGCGGGGGCCGCCTGACGGATGGGTAGGCTGATCAGGAAACGGGTACCGCGCCCCGGCTGGGAAACGAAACGTATCCGCCCGCCATGCTCCTGAATGATCTTGTAACTGATGGCCAGGCCAAGGCCGGTACCCTCGCCCACCGCCTTGGTGGTGAAGAAGGGGTCGAAGATGCGCTGCTGCACTTCCTTCGGCATGCCCCGGCCATTGTCCTGCAGGGACAGGTGCACCTGACCCTCCTCGGCCCAGCTGCGGATCAGGATCTTGCCCGGCTGTTCCATCGCCTGGGCGGCGTTGGTCAGCAGGTTGAGCAGTACCTGGTTGATCTGCGACGGGGTGCAGGTAATGGCCGGCAGCTGCTCCAGCCGGGTGACCACCTGGACCTTGTCCTTGAGCGCACTGCGGGCGATGACCAGGGCGTTGGCAACACATTCGTTGAGGTCGACCGCTTCGGTCATGGCCCGGTCCAGACGGGCGAAGTCCTTGAGACTCACCGCCAGTTCGGCAATCTGGTCCACGCCGTACAGGGTGTCCTCGATCAATGGGGTGAAGTCGGCGGCGAAGTACTCCGGGGCGGCCTGTTCGGTGCTCTGCTGCACTTCCAGCAGTGCTGCCTCCAGCTGCTCCTGACTGACCTCGGGGTCGGCCATGCAGGCGCCCAGACGGGCCTGGGCCTCGGCCAGCGCCATGATCGGTTCGACCAGATCCTGCAGCAGTTGCACGTTGTTGCGCACATAGCCCAGCGGCGTGTTGATCTCGTGGGCCACCCCCGCGACCATCTGCCCCAGCGAGGCCATCTTCTCCGATTGCACCAGGTGCGCCTGGGAGCTTTTCAGGTCCCGCAGCGCCCGTTGCAGCACCCGGTTGCGCTGGGTGCCGCGCAGCTCCATGACCTTGAGCAGGTCCATCAGGGTGCCCAGCCCCTGATAGCGTCCATCGGCATCCACCAGGATGAAGTCCTCGGTAATCGGGTACTGCACCTGGGCGGTGATGATGCTGGCGGCCCGGTCCAGCGGGGTGTCCATCGCCACCACCAGCGACTCGGCGTTGGCCGCATGCTGCACCGGATGGCCACCCCAGAGGTCGCGGCCGAAGCGCTGCATGAAGATGTCCTGCAGGCGATAACGGCTGACCAGTCCCAGTGGCCGACCGTCCCCATCCACCACCGGCAGGGACAGAAAGCCCTTGAACTCCGGCTGCAGCAGGCGCTCGGCGACATCGTTGATGGTCAGACCGGTATGCAGCGGCTCAACCTTCCTGAGCAGACCGGCAAGGGTATTGGGATTGGACACGGGACTGTACTGCCTGGATCAGATGACTGGTGGCGTAATTCAATCACGCACAGGTTGCGAGGCGATGACAGTTTGGTGACGGAAGGCTCTAACGCGGGGAATACCGGAGGTGGGATTGCCCCACCCCCGGATTTGGGTCAGAACAGCACGCGGCAGCGGATGGTGCCGTTGATCTCGTGCAGTTTCTTCAGTGCCAGATCGGAGTAGGCAGCGTCCACGTCGATCACCACGTAGCCGACTTTCTCGTTGGTCTGCAGGTACTGACCGGAGATGTTGATGCCGTTACTGGCAAACACCTGGTTGATCTCGCTCATCACACCCGGAATGTTCTGGTGGATGTGCAGCAGGCGGTGTTTGCCGGGGTGCGACGGCAGCGCCACTTCCGGGAAGTTGACCGAGGTGATGGAGGTGCCGTTATCGCTGTAGCGCACCAGCTTCTCCGCCACTTCCAGACCGATATTGGCCTGAGCTTCCATGGTCGAGCCGCCGATGTGCGGAGTCAGCAGGCAGTTGTCGATGCCGCGCAGCGGGGAGACGAACTCGTCGGCGTTGGAGCGCGGCTCCACCGGGAACACGTCGATGGCAGCGCCGTTCAGGTGCTTGTCCTCGAGGGCGGCAGCCAGCGGCTCGATTTCCACCACGGTGCCCCGGGCAGCGTTGATCAGGATGCCGCCCTTCTTCATGGTGCGGATCTGCTTCTCGCCGATCATCCACTTGGTGGCAGCGGTTTCCGGTACGTGCAGGGTGACGATGTCGGCGCTGGCCAGCAGCTCGTCCAGGGTAGCGACCTGCTGGGCGTTACCCAGTGGCAGCTTGGTTACCACGTCATAGAAGATCACCTGCATGCCGAGGCTTTCCGCCAGTACCGACAGCTGGGTACCGATGGAACCGTAGCCGACGATACCGAGCTTCTTGCCGCGGATCTCGAAGGAGTCGGTGGCGCTCTTCAGCCAGCCACCGCGGTGGGCCACGGCGTTCTTCTCGGGAATGCCGCGCAGCAGCAGGATGGCCTCGGCCAGTACCAGCTCGGCTACCGAGCGGGTATTGGAATAAGGCGCGTTGAATACGGCAACACCCATCTCACGTGCTGCTTCCAGATCCACCTGGTTGGTGCCGATACAGAAACAACCAATAGCTACCAGCTTGTTGGCATGCTGCAGTACCTCAGCGGTGAGCTGGGTGCGGGAACGGATACCGATGAAATGCGCATCGGCAATCGCCTTCTTCAGCTCTTCGTCAGGAAGCGAGCCCTTGTGGTAGTCGATATTGGTGTAGCCGGCTGCCTTCAGCGTATCGACGGCAGTCTGAT
>JAAYHO010000178.1 GCA_012735335.1 Gammaproteobacteria bacterium | reverse complement strand
CTCGTCCAGGTCATCCGGCAGCAGGCTGGTCTGGGCCGGCGGTGTGGGCGCTGGAGCTGGGGGCGGTGTTGGTTCGGGGGTGGCGGGCGTGGGCTGCGGCTGCCTGCTCAGCGCGGCGGCGGCATCGGCGGCGTGGAATACCTCCAGACAGGCCCCGCAGCGCACATGCCCGTTGGCCACGCTCAATTGCTCCGGGGTCAGTCGGAAACGGGTCTGACAGTGGGGGCATTGGGTAACCAGCAGCTCGCTCATGATATGACCAGATCCTTCAGTCAGTTGAAGCCCGCCACCACAGGGCGGGTTGTCCATATTGTGCCGACAAGCGCATCAGGGTGCCAGATTCCGGCGTACGCCACTGACCCGGATCCAGCCGTCCTTTTCCGCCACCGGGTCCAGCTCGAAGGCGTTTTCATAGGCAGCCAGAATCTCATCGGTCTGTTCGGCGAGGATACCGGACAGGGCGATGCGACCGCCGGGTCTGACCAGGCTGGTGAGCTGTGGTGCCAGACTGACCAGCGGCCCGGCCAGGATATTGGCTACCAGCAGGTCGGCAGGCTCGGCCGGCAAGGCCTCAGGAAGATACAGCGGGAAACGCTCATCGGCCAACTGGTTGCGCTGGGCGTTGTCCCGGGAGGCCTCCAGTGCCTGCGGGTCGATATCGGTGCCGACCACCTGTTCGGCGCCCAGCAGCAGTGCGGCGATGGCCAGAATGCCCGAGCCGCAACCGAAGTCGATCACCTGCAACCCCTGCAGCTGCTGACCATCCAGCCATTCCAGACACAGGGCAGTGGTCGGGTGGGTACCGGTGCCGAAGGCCAGACCGGGATCGAGCAGCAGGTTGACTGCCTGCGGATCGGGCGCCTCATGCCAGCTGGGGACTATCCACAGACGCTGGCCAAAGCGCATGGGCTGGAAATTGTCCATCCAGCTGCGCTCCCAGTCCTGATCGGCAATATCCTCGAACTGATGTTCAGGCAGGGGCTGCCGCCAGAGTTGCTGCAATTGATCGATCAGCGACTGGCGCTCGGTATCCGCCTCGAACAGGGCCAGCAGGTGGGTATGCTGCCACAGCGGGGTGGTGCCCAGGTCCGGCTCGAAGATCGGCTGGTCCTCGGCATCCATGAAAGTGACCGATACGGCACCCAGACCCAGCAACAGGTCCTCCATGGGTTCGGCCTGTTCCGGGGTGATGGCTAGACGCAGTTGCAACCAGGACATGGAATTTCCTTGGAAAAAACCTGAAGCTTATCGCCTCGGGGGCAAATAAAGAATGGGCGGCATAAAAAAACCGGGAGACGAGTGCTCGTCTCCCGGTTCTGTCGGCTTGCTGGGGATGGGTTGGATCCTCAGCTGATGCCCAGCTTCTTCTCCAGGTAGTGAATGTTCACACCACCCTTGCAGAAGCCTTCATCACGTACCAGTTCCCGGTGCAGCGGGGTGTTGGTCTTGATGCCGTCCACCACCAGTTCATCCAGCGCGTTGCGCATGCGCATCATGGCCTCGTCGCGGGTGGCGCCGTAGGTGATCAGCTTGCCGACCAGCGAGTCGTAGTTCGGCGGAACCTTGTAACCGCTGTACAGATGCGAGTCGACCCGTACGCCGTTGCCGCCGGGGGCGTGGAAGAAGCTCACGGTGCCCGGGCTGGGCAGGAAGCTGACCGGGTCTTCGGCGTTGATCCGGCACTCGATGGAGTGACCGCGGATGACCACGTCCTCCTGCTTCAGGCGCAACGCCAGACCGCCACAGACCTTGATCTGTTCCTTGACGATGTCGATACCCGTGACCATCTCCGAAATCGGGTGCTCCACCTGAATCCGGGTGTTCATCTCGATAAAGAAGAACTCACCGTCTTCGTAGAGGAACTCGAAGGTGCCGGCGCCACGATAACCCAGATCGATACAGGCCTGTACGCAGCGAGCCTGCACTTCGGCACGGGCCTTTTCGTTGATGCCGGGTGCGGGAGCTTCTTCGATGATCTTCTGGTGGCGGCGCTGCAGCGAGCAGTCGCGGTCACCCAGGTGGATGGCGTTGCCCTGACCGTCGGAAAGCACCTGGATCTCCACGTGACGCGGGTTGGTCAGGTACTTTTCCAGATAGACCACCGGGTTGCCGAAGGCGGCACCGGCTTCGGTGCGGGTCAGGCGGATCGATTTGATCAGCTCTTCTTCCTTGTGCACCACACGCATGCCGCGGCCACCGCCGCCGCCGGAAGCCTTGATGATCACCGGATAGCCTACGCGACGACCGATCGCCAGGCACTCCTGCTCGTCATCGGGCAGGGGACCGTCGGAGCCGGGTACGGTAGGTACGCCGGTCTTCTTCATCGCTTCGATGGCTGACACCTTGTCGCCCATCAGGCGGATCACATCGGCGCTGGGGCCGATGAAGGTGAAGCCGGAGCGCTCGATCTGTTCGGCAAAGTCGGCGTTTTCCGCGAGGAAGCCGTAGCCGGGGTGGATCGCGTCGGCACCGGTCAGCTCGGCGGCGCTGATGATCGCCGGGATGCTCAGGTAGGAATGGGTAGCAATGGCCGGGCCGATACATACGGTTTCGTCGGCCATGGCCAGGTGCATGAGTTCACGGTCGGCAGTGGAGTGCACTGCGACTGTCTTCAACCCCAGCTCCTTGCATGCGCGGATGACACGCAGTGCAATTTCGCCGCGGTTGGCTATGAGTACTTTCTGCATCGCTGCCTCCGGGTCGGGCTCAGGCGATGCTGAACATGGGTTGATCGAATTCGACCGGCTGGCCGTTATCCACCAGGATCGCCTGAATCACGCCACTTTTGTCGGCTTCGATGTGGTTCATCATTTTCATCGCTTCGACGATGCACAGCACGTCACCGGCCTTGACGGTCTGGCCGACTTCGACAAAGGACGGGGATTCGGGGGACGGCGAGCGGTAGAAGGTGCCGACCATCGGTGAGCGTACCAGGTGACCGGCGGGCTCGGCTGGGGCAGCCGGTTCGGCAGGTGCAGCGGCTGCGGCAGCCGGAGCCGGGGCGGGTGCAGCGGCAACCGGGGCCTGGTAGTACTGCTGGGGCACGGCCGCTTGCTGGCTGTGGCGGCTTATCCGTACAGATTCTTCGCCTTCGTGAATCTCCAGCTCGTCGATACCGGATTCTTCAAGCAGTTCGATGAGTTTCTTTACTTTGCGGATATCCATTGATACTTGCGCTCCAGGGCAATGTTTGATGTTCAGTGTGTTCAGTGGTGTTCAATTCGTTGTACCGCTGCCTGCAGGGCCAGGGCATAGCCCTCGGCTCCCAGTCCGCAGATCACGCCCTCGGCTATGTCCGAGAAGTAGGAGTGATGCCGGAAGGGCTCGCGTTTGTACACATTGGAAAGATGCACTTCGATGAATGGGATGCTCACCGCCAGCAACGCGTCACGTATTGCGACACTGGTGTGGGTAAATGCAGCGGGGTTGATGATGATGAAACGGGTGCCATCCTCCCGGGCCGCGTGGATGCGGTCGATCAGTACATGCTCGGCATTGCTCTGCAAGGCGTCGAGCTGATATCCCGCCTGACTGGCCTGCTCGCTGAGCCGGGTGTTGATCTGTTCGAGGGTGACTGCGCCATAGACACCGGGTTCACGGGTGCCAAGGAGATTCAGGTTGGGTCCGTGCAGAACCAGTATTCGGGCCATTCAGCGTTATCCCGCGGTGTTGGTTGCGATTGACTCTGTGGTCATGAATGAGGGCAGAGTTTGCCGGATAAAAAAACAGCTGTCCAGAAGCAGTTCGATGCCATCAGATGGCGGCATGTTTGCCGTGTTTTTGTCGAACTTGGGCTTTGGCGCTGCTGCGGCCGGGTGTGTTGCGCCTGTCTGGTGCGTATTCCGTGAATATGCTGCGTTACTCTTGCGTTGCGTCAGGAAAAACCCTCTGCATATGCCGCACAAACACCTCCCGTGACACCTCGCCCTGGATACGCAGATCCGTTATTTCCTCACCCTTAGCATCGAAAAACAGAAACGCTGGCGGTCCGAACAGCTGGTGCTCGGTCATCCATTCACGCTGTGCTGGGGTATTGTCGGTGACGTCCAGTTGAATCCGCACCAGGCCATCCAGCCCGGCGCTGCGCACGCTGGGCTGGTTGATGATGTCCCGTTCCATGATCTTGCAGCTGATGCACCAGTCGGCGGACAGTTCGACGATGGCCGGTTGGCCCTGGCTGCGGGCTGCGGCCAGTTGCTGGCGGACGTTGCCCGGGTCGCTGGTCTGGTTGAAGTAGTCGCTGCTGCTGTCGAGGGCGGCGGTGCTGGAGCTGGTGTTGATGTTCTGCAACGGACGCAGCGGGTCGCTGCCTCCGGCCAGGGCGCCGAACAGGGCGGCGGCGGAGTAGATGGCCAGCAGCAGGGCGAGGGTCTGGGCCAGGCGGCCCATGCCGCTGCGGGGCTGGCGTTCGAACAGGCCGAGTTGAACTGCCGCTCCGGCGGCAAGTGCGCTCCACAGAACCAGACTGAGCGGACCGGGGATGATGCGCTCCAGCAGCCAGATGGCCACGGCCAGCAGGCCGAAGGCGAAGGCCTGTTTGACGTGGTTGAGCCAGGGGCCGGAGCGCGGCAGCAGGGTGCTGCCGAACATGGCGACGATGATCAGCGGTACGCCCATGCCCAGGGCCAGGGCAAACAGCTGCAGGGCACCGCCGAGGGCGTCGCCGGTGGCGCTGATGTAGACCAGTGCGCCGGCCAGTGGGGCGGAAATGCAGGGCGATACCACCAGTGAGGACAGTACGCCCATGGCGGCGGCGCCGGGGATGGAGCCGCCACGGGTACGGCTGCCGAGCTTTTCGGCGGGTTCGCGGATGAAGGCGGGCAGGCGCAGGTTGAAGACGTCGAACATGGCCAGAGCGAAGATCACGAAGAACACCGCGAAGGTGCCCAGTACCCAGGGTGATTGCAGGCGTGCCTGGATGTTCAGCGCGGCGCCGAACAGGCCGATCAGGGCGCCGACCAGGGCAAAGGTCAGGGCCATGCCCAGTACATAGCTGAGGGACAGGATGAAGGCCCGGGTGCGATCGATATTGCTGCGGCCCAGCACCATGCCGGTAAGGATGGGCACCATCGGCAGAACGCAGGGGGTGAAAGTCAGTGCCAGACCGGCGGCAAACAGTACCAGCAGGGACCACCAGAGGGCACGACCGGCTGTTGCATGGTCGGTGCCGGCCGAGCTGGGGCTGGCCCCGGGCAGATCCAGCAGCCAGGTTTCCGGCGGGTAGCACAGACCGGCGTCGGCGCAGCCCTGGTAGTTCACGCGCAGTTGTCTGGCGGGTGTCTGGCCGAGGCTGATATCCAGCTGTACCGGGAGGCTGTTGTAGTACACCTCCACATCGCCGAAGAACTCGTCATGGATGGCCTTGCCATCCGGCAGCTCGATCTGGCGGATCTGGTCGTCGCCGCCGAGCAGCTCGAAGCTCAACTGGTGGCGGTACAGGTAGTACTCGGGGGCAATATCGAACTGCAGCTGGATGCGCTGGCGACTGGCGTCCACCAGACCGGGGCGGAAAGCCTGATCAACCGGGAGAAACTGTACCGTACTGCCGATATTGCCGAGCAGGCTGGTGTTGCCGGTGGTACTGCTCGACAGTGGCAGTTGCGCCAGTGCGCTGTTGCTCAACAGCAGCAGGATGATGAGGAAGAAGCGTGAAAGCCGCATGGGAATACCTGAAATGGTCATACCGGTATGATAGTGATTGGCGCTGTTAATACCAGAGCCAGAGGGTATTTGCCGCAGGCGGATTGTCACTGCTGATGTCCGCCGGGCAGGTGGTCAGGCGCAGCTGAATCAGCGCTCGATGCAGTGCCAATGGGCGTACAGGTGATATGCTTGTCACTGTACAGACAGGGGAGGGGCAGATGAAATTTTCCAGAAGATTCCAACGGTTGGACGGCGCCACCGAGCGTTTCCGGGGCAAGGGCAGTTCACTTGGCAGGCTGCTAGGCCTGCTGCTGGCGGCCTATCTGGTCATCTGTCTGCTGGTTGGCTGGTACTGGAGCCAGGAACCGGATCTGGATGAACTGAACATATTGCCGGTAGGCAATACCGACCACCTGACCACCGGCTCGCATACCGCCCGCACCCTGCAGGCGTTGGTCACCACGCTGCTGGACAAGCCCGGCGGCTTCATCAGCAACGACGTGGCTCCGCCCGGTATCTGGCTGGACAACATGCCCAGCTGGGAATTCGGCGTGCTGGTGCAGGTGCGTGACATGTCCCGGGCCATGCGCCGCGACATGGCTCGTTCCCAGTCCCAGTCCACCGAGGATGCAGCGCTGGCCAAGGCCGAGCCGCTGTTCCACTTCGACCACAACAGCTGGGCTCTGCCCGCCAGTGAAAGCGAGTACCGCAGCGGTCTGAAACTGCTGGAGGACTACATCACCCGGCTGGAGAGCGGCAACGCCAGTTTCTATGCCCGAGCAGACAACCTGGCCGGCTGGATCGGCGATGCCAGTACGCGTATGGGCTCATTGTCACAACGGCTGTCGGCCAGTGTGGCCCGTGCGCCGCTGACCGAGGGCGGTCGTGAGCGCAAACAGACCCCCTGGCTGCAGATCGACAACGTCTTCTATGAAGCCCGGGGCAGTGCCTGGGCCATGGTGCACCTGCTGCGGGCCATCGAGAAGGACTACGCGGATGTGCTGAATAACAAGAATGCCATGGTCAGTCTGCGCCAGATCATCCGTGAGCTGGAAGCCACCCAGGAGCCGATCTGGAGTCCGGTGATCCTCAATGGCGGCGGCTTCGGCATCCTCGCCAACCACTCGCTGGTCATGGCCAACTACCTGTCCCGGGCCAACGCCGGGCTGATCGACCTGCGTCGCCTGCTGGAGCAGGGCTGATCCATGGCCAGGCGTTCCACAGGTTTCGACTCCCTCGGCGGGCTGGTGTTTTCCACGGACAGCGGTCGCATGTGTCCGGATTGCCGCCAGCCCCAGGCTCAGTGCAACTGCGCCCAGACCGCCACACCTGCCGGTGATGGTATCGCCCGGGTGCGTCGGGAGACCAAGGGCCGGGGTGGCAAGACGGTGACCACCATCACTGGTCTGGCGCTGCCCGCCGATGAACTCAAGGTCCTGGCCAAACGTATCAAGGCCCGCTGTGGCTGCGGTGGTTCGGTGGTCGATGGGGTGATCGAGATTCAGGGCGACCGGGCGGACATGCTGTGCGACTGGCTGGCTGCCGAAGGCTTCAAGACCAAACGGGCTGGTGGTTGATACTGTGTTGCTGAGTGCTGCGGGAGTTAACCTTCAGGGTTGTCGAGCACCCGCTCGACGACCGGGGGTCGAGGCATGCCAGCGTAGCGTGGGTGCGCTACCCCCCCAGGCGGTGGATGAGCGGGCGACTCCAGCTTGGTGAACCTGTCGAGTATTTTTTCCGCCGCCGGTCACCGCCCGACCCACCGTCAGGTCTGGGCGCTGGCCACGCCGATGATCCTGTCCAATATCAGTGTGCCGCTGGTCGGGCTGGTGGACACCGCGGTGGTTGGCCATCTGGATGGCGCCCACTATCTGGGCGGTGTGGCCGTCGGCGCCACGCTGATCACCTTCATTCTCTGGGCCGCGGGCTTCCTGCGCATGGGTACCACCGGCTTTGCCGCCCAGGCCTGTGGTGCGAATGACGGTAACCGCCTGCGGCTGGTGCTGCTGCAGGCGCTGTGGCTGGCACTGCTGCTGGCGCTGCTGGTGTGGCTGGTGCATGAGCCGCTGTTGCGGCTCGGGCTGCATTTCCTCGACAGCAGCGAGGCGCTGCTGGAGCAGGCCAGTATCTATTTCAATATCCGCCTGCTGAGCCTGCCCGCTGCGCTGGGCAACTTCGTGCTGATCGGCTGGTTTATCGGTGCCCAGCGGGCCCGGGCACCCTTGTTCATCCTGCTCACGGTGAACCTGATCAATATCGCGCTGGATGTGCTCTTTGTGGTGGGGCTGGAGTGGGGTGTGGCGGGGGCGGCCTGGGCTACGGTAGTGGCCGACTACGCCGGTCTGGCACTGGGTCTGT
>JAAYHO010000019.1 GCA_012735335.1 Gammaproteobacteria bacterium | reverse complement strand
GCCAGTTGCCAGGTGCTGATCAGGTAGGCTTCCTGGCTGTCGACGGCGTTGAACTCGTCGCGCATCAGACCGCCCTTGCTGCCGTTGTTGTTGACGAAGCCCTTGCGCTCCTCGCCCTGGTAGTTGTAGGCCAACCCGGCGGCCAGGGTGACCGGCAGATCGAACAGCCGGGTATCGCGCTGCCAGCCCAGCTCGCCGCCGCCGAAGCGTCGGTCCAGTTCGATCACGCCACCGCCGGAGCCGGGTGCGCCGCCGCCAAAGCCGAGATATTGCTGCATGTCGCGCTCGCCACCATAGACCATCAGCGTCAACTGATCATCGTTGGCCAGCCGCCGCTGATAGTTGAGTCCGGCCTGGTTGTGGCGCACGGATTTGCGGGTGTTGAAGGTGTCGGCCTGGGGCGGGGACTGGCGTCTGTCATCACGTACCTGCTGGCGCGTCAGGCCCAGCGGGTCCTGGGTATCCGGTTGATCCAGGCTGTTGACCAGCAGGGTCAGGCTGGAGACGTCGTCGATATCCCAGCCCAGGCGCAGGTTGGCGATATCTCGCCGGGTGTCGCTGTGATCGCGGTAGCCGTCGGTCTCCAGCCGGGAGACGTTGGCGCTGATATTCAGGTCGCCATGCTGGCCACCGTAGCGCAGCCGTGAGCGCCACAGGCCGTCGCTGCCGACGATGCTGCGGTTATCCAGCGTCGGGTAGTAGGGGGCCTCGCCGGTAAAGCCCTGGATGATGCCGCCGGAGGCATTGCCGTACAGGGTGGTCAGCGGGCCGCGCAGCACTTCGATGCGCTGCAGGCCGTCCAGATCGAACAGCGAGGGCTGGCCCTGGCCGTCGGGCATGGTCAGCGGGATGCCGTCCTGCACCAGACGCACGCCGCGCACGCCGAACTGGGAGCGGGCGCCGAAGCCCCGGGAGGAGATCTGCAGGTCCTGGGCGTAATTCTGCCGGTTCAGCGCCACCAGTCCAGGCACCCGTTGCAGCGGTTCCGACAGGTTGGCGCCGGCGTTGGGTGCGTGGATCTGTTCGCTGGTGACCGTGTGCCGGGCCAGCGGCAGGCGCAGGTCCTGATTGTCATCACCACTGCCGAGGATGACCTGGGCGGGCAGACTGAGCGGCTGGTTGGCGGCGTGGACGGAGCAGGCGAGCAGGGTGGCGGAGGTGGCAAGGATTACGGGATACAGCCTGGTCATGGGACTCTCTCATGGGGCCGCCCGGTGGGCTACCGGGCGGTCGTTGATGTTGCGCAGGGCGGCACTGCCGGGGGCGGCCCCTGACAAGCCTAGTTATCATCCCGGTTACAGGTAAATATCTGCTCCAGTGGCGGCAGCGGGGTTTCGCTGGACAGCGGCATGTCGGCGTCGGTCTGCAGCTGGAAATGTTCCAGCGGGGCGTTGTCCCGGTCGTCGTGCTCGAACACCGGAGGGCTGAAGGCATAGGCCACCAGCAACCGGGTCAGGGCTTCCAGGCTGTCCCGGTGGGTGCGTTCATAGCCGTGGGTGGCGTCGGTACCGAAGGCGACCAGCGCCACCCGGGTGTCGTTACCGGCGCGCACCGCCGATTCGGCGTCGCTGTGGTAGTAGCGGAACAGGTCGCGCCGTACGGCGATCTCATCGCGCTGGCACAGGCGCAGCAGGTGGCGGCTGAGGTGATAGTCGTAGGGCCCGCTGGAGTCCTGCATGCACAGGGTTACGGCGTGTTCGGTGGAGCTCTGGCCGGGGGCCACCGGGGCGATATCCACGCCGACGAATTCGCTGACATCCCAGGGCAGCGCGCCCGCCGCGCCGGAGCCGGTTTCCTCGGTGATGGTGAACAGTGGGTGGCAGTCCATCGGCAAGGTACGCCCGCTGTCGACCACATACTTGATGGCAGTGAGCAGCGCTGCGGCACCGGCCTTGTTGTCCAGATGGCGGGCGCTGATAAAGCCGTTCTCGGTAAATTCCGGCAGTGGGTCGAAGGCCACGAAGTCGCCCACGCCAATGCCCTGGGCTTCGGTGTCGGCGCGGCTGTGGGACAGGATATCCAGCCGCAGTTCGATGGTGTCCCAGTTCACCGGCAGGGTGTCGACCTCGGTATTGAAGGCGTGTCCGGAGGCCATCAACGGCAGCACGCTGCCGCGAAAGCAGCCGGTTTCGCTGAACAGGCTGACCCGGCTGCCCTCGGCAAACCGGCTCGACCAGCAGCCGATCGGTGCCAGCTTGAGGCGGCCGTTATCCTTGACCTCGCTGACCATGGCACCGATGGTGTCCAGGTGCGCGGCGATGGCCCGGTCCGGGCTGTTCTGATGACCGGACAGGGTGGCGCGGATGGTGCCCCGGCGGGTCAGTTCATAGGGCACGCCCATGGCGTCCAGGTGTTCGGCCACATAACGCACTATGCCGTCGGTAAAGCCGGTGGGGCAGGGGATGGCGAGCATTTCCAGCAGGACCTGCCGCAGGTATTGCATGTCGGGAACGTGTTCGGGGTGCATGGGGCAACCTCCCTGGTCTGGCTCAGCCGTTCTGGCTGAGGGGGAATAACAGTTCGATAAAGCACTCGGCGGTGGGTTGTGGCTCGTGGTTGGCCAGCCCCGGTCGCTCGTTGGCTTCGATGATCACGTAGTCCGGCTGGTCGGCGGCGGGCACCAGCAGGTCCATGCCGACCACCGGTATCTCCAGCGCCCGTGCCGCGGCCACGGCGGCTTCGCCGAGGGCCGGATGCAGCTGCTCGGTGACATCCAGCAGCACGCCGCCGGTATGCAGGTTGGCGGTGCGGCGTACCTGCAGGGGCTGGTTGCCCGGCAGGATCGAATCCAGCGTGTAACCGGCCTCCTCCACGGTGCGCCGGGTTTCCTCGTCCAGCGGGATGCGGCTTTCGCCGTCGGTGCTGGCCTGGCGTTTGCGGCTCTGCTTGTTGATCAGCTCACGCACCGTCTTGCGCCCATCACCGCAGATCTGCGCCGGTTGGCGGATGGCGGCGGCGACCACCTGATAGTTGATCACTACCACCCGCAGGTCCTGCCCCGGGTGGAAGCTTTCCAGCAGCACCCGGGTATCGAAGCGGCTGGCCTCGGCAATCGCCCGTTCCAGGCTGGCGCTGTCGGTCAGGTTCACCGATACGCCGTTGCCCTGTTCGCCGTTGTCCGGCTTGACCACCAGCGCAGCATGTTCGGCGAGGAAGGCATTGTTCTGTTCGGTGTTGCCCGCCAGTTGCCAGCGCGGAGTGTTCAGCCCGGCCCGCTGCAGGGCGCGGTGGGTCAGCTGTTTCTGCTGGCACAGGGTCATGCTCACGGCACTGGTCAGGTCGCTCAGGGACTCCCGGCAACGGATGCTGCGACCACCCTGGGTCAGGCTGAACAGCCCGGCCTCGGCATCCTGGATGGTCACCTCGATCCCCCGACGCCGGGCGGCCCGGGTGATGATGCGGGCGTAGGGGTTGAGGCCCTTGTCCTGTTCAGGGCCGAGGAACAGCGCCTGGTTGATGCTGTTCTTGCGCTTGATGGTGAAGGTGCGCAGCTGGCGGAAGCCGAGCTTGCGGTACAGGGTCTTGGCCTGGTGGTTGTCGTGCAGTACCGACAGGTCCAGATAGCTGCTGCCCCGGCTCATGAAGTATTCGATCAGATGGCGCACCAGCATCTCGCCGACGCCGAAGCGCTGGGTCTGGCTGTCGGCGGCCAGACACCAGAGGCTGGAGCCCTTGTCCGGATCGCCATAGGCGCGGGCGTGGTTGAGGCCCATGACGGTGCCGATGATCTCGCCGCTGTCGGTATCCTCGGCCAGCCAGAAGTCCGGCCCGCCGGACTCCCGTGGGGTCAGGCGCTGGGGGTTGACTTGCACCATGCCGGCGCTCAGGTACAGGTTGTTGATCGCCTGCCAGTCCGCCGCGTGCTGCGGGCGGCGGATATGGAAGCCGCGCATGGGGTCGTGGGCCGGGCGGTAGTCGCTGAACCACAGACGCAGGGTGTCGGATGGGTCGAGAAACAGCTGCTGCGGGGCGAAGGAAAGCACCACATGCGGATCGGCCACATACAGGGCGATGTCGCGCTCGCCGGGGGCTTCCTCCAGCAGACTGTTGGCCAGACGCTGGGGATCACTGAAGGTGTGTCCGATCAGCAGGCGGCCCCAGCCGCAATCCAGACTGACCTCGGCCAGGTTGTCGGCGGGTGGCTGGCCCTGTTGCGCGTGGCGGGCCTGCAGGCGCTCCCAGGTGGGAGTCTGGCTGCGGCGCAGGCGTTGCTGTTCCGGGGGCAGGGGTTTGCTCATGAGGGAGTCACTCGATGGGTATCCAGCCAGAGTTCCAGTACCGCCAGCTGCCACAGGCGCGAGCCGCGCAGCGGGGTGATGTGGGCGGCGGGGTCCTGCAGCAACCGGTCGACATACGCCGGGTTGAACAGGCCGCGTTGCCGGGCGTTGCTGCCGGTGAGGCTGTCGCGTACCCAGTCCAGGGTCTCGCCCTGCAGGTATTTCAGGCCGGGTACCGGGAAGTAGCCCTTGGGCCGATCGATCACCGCGGCGGGCAGCAGGCTGCGGGCGGCTTCCTTGAGCACGTATTTGCCGTCGTTGGGCAGTTTGAATCGGCCGGGAATGCGTGCAGCCAGTTCGACCAGCTGATGATCAAGAAAGGGCACCCGGGCCTCCAGCCCCCAGGCCATGGTCATGTTGTCGACCCGCTTGACCGGGTCATCGACCAGCATCACGGTGGCATCCAGGCGCAGGGCCTTGTCCAGCCCGCTGTCCGCACCGGGACGGGCAAAGTGCTCGCGGATGAAATCTCCGGCGTAATCCTGCTGCACCCACTGCGGCTGCACCATGCGGCGGTAATCGGCGAAGTCCTGATCCATGAAGGCCTGCTGGTAGGCAGCCGGCGGGTCGCTGGCTTCGGCCACGGTGGGGTACCAGTGGTAACCGGCGAATATTTCATCGGCACCCTGGCCGCTCTGTACCACCCGACAGTGCTTGGCTACCTCCCGGGACAGCAGGTAGAAGGCGATACAGTCATGGCTGACCATGGGCTCGCTCATCGCCGCCAGCGCATCCGGCAGATGGGCGAGAATCTCCTGCTCGGGGATCATCAACTGGTGATGATCGGTGCCGTAGTGCTCGGCGATCAGGTCGGAGTAGGGAAACTCGTTGCCTGCCTCGCCACCGACGTCGGCAAAACCGATGGTAAAGGTCTTCAGATCCCGCGCCCCGGCCTCGTCCAGCAGGGCGACCAGCAGGCTGGAGTCGACCCCGCCGGAGAGCAGCACGCCGACATCCACTGCTGCCAGATTACGTCGTTTCACCGCGCTGCGCAGGCTGTCCAGCACCCGCTCCTGCCAGTCGGCAAACGGCAGGTCGCGCTCGTCCTCATGGGGGCCGTAGGCGAGTGTCCACCAGCATTGCTGCTGTTGATTGCCCCTGGCGTCAATGCGCATCCAGTGTCCGGGCATCAGCTTGGTGACCCCATTGAGCAGGGTCAGCGGGGCGGGGACCACGGCATGGAACGACAGGTAGTGGTTGAGGGCCACCGGGTTGAGCGAAGTGTCCAGATCACCGCCGCGCAGCAGGGCGGGCAGGCTGGAGGCAAAGCGCAGGCGCTCTGGCGTGTGTGAAAGGTACAGCGGCTTGATACCGAGGCGGTCGCGGGCGAGGAACAGTTGCTGGCTGTCCCGCTCCCAGATGGCCAGGGCGAACATGCCGTTGAGGCGTTCCAGCATCTGTTCGCCCCAGGCGTGGTAGGCCTTGAGCACTACCTCGGTATCACCCTCGGAGAAGAACTGGTAACCGAGGATTTCCAGTTCACCGCGCAGTGCCGGGTAGTTGTAGATGGCGCCGTTGAATACCAGCGTCAGGCCCAGCTGGGTATCCACCATGGGCTGGCCCGAGGCCTCGGCCAGATCCATTATCTTCAGTCGTCGGTGGGCCAGTGCCACCGGGCCGTTGGCCCACATGCCTGCGGCATCGGGGCCGCGGTTGATCATCTGCCCGCTGATCCGGGCCAGAGCATCCAGCTCAGGTAGTTGTCCGTCGAAGCGAAATTCACCCGCCAGTCCACACATCCGAAGCTCCTGAGGAAATGGTTTTACCTCTGAATATCCTGCCGGTATTTAATCCCGGCTTCTACCTTGGATGCCCTGGCTGCGGTTTGGTTTAAGGGTTTTTTCGGATTTCGGCCGGATGGCCTGGTTATTGCTCGTTACTGCTCTAAGTTATTGGCCTGCGCAGGCGCACTGCCGGGCGGTGCTTACCGCAGAGCGTGGGGTTTGTGGCAGAATGGCCGGTATCGAGCTGGTTTGCCGGGAGTACCACCTACATATGATGCACGACCTGTATCTGGCCTTGCGGCGATTGCAGCGCGCCACTGAAATTCACGCCAAGCGGCTGGGTCGCCACAGCGGCCTGACGCCCATCCAGTTGCTGATCCTGCACAGCATCCAGGCCACCGGCGAGGGCACTCTGGGTACTCTGGCCAAGCAGGTCAGCGTGTCCCAGGCGACCCTGAGTACCATCATCGACCGCTTGGAAAGCCGTGAGCTGCTCAAACGCGTGCGCAGTGTCAGCGACAAGCGCCGGGTGCACCTGACCCTGACCGAAAAGGGCGAAGCGGTGATCCAGGCGGAGCCGGCGCTGTTGCCCAGTGATTTCCTCGAACGCTTCGGCAAGCTGGCCGACTGGGAACAGCTGATGCTGCTGGCCAGTCTGCAGCGGGTAGCCGGCCTGTTCGAGGAAGGGCAGCAGCCGGGCAGCATCCTCATCGAGGATGAGCCGCTGGTCTGAGCGGAACTGCTTGTATGCGGCCCAACGGCGGCATAGCATGTTTGAAATATCAAACGCGAGTGTGGCAAATGCGTGACGCCACGCCCCCAGCAGGAGATTGCCATGGAGCTGCACGTCCCCGAATTATTTCGCCAACAGGCTTTCATTGATGGGAAATGGTGCGAGGCCGAACACGGGCAGCGTACCGATATCTTCAATCCGGCCAGCGGCGAGCGGCTGGGCAGTGTGCCGGATATGGGCAGCAGCGAAACCCGGCGGGCCATCACCGCCGCGCAGAGCGCCCAGCAGAGCTGGCGCAAACGCACGGCCAAGGAGCGGGCCAGCATCCTGCGTCGCTGGTTCGAACTGATTCTGCAGCACCAGGAAGACCTGGCGCGGATCATGACCGCCGAGCAGGGCAAACCGCTGACCGAGGCCCGGGGCGAGATCGCCTACGCTGCCTCATTCATCGAATGGTTCGCCGAGGAAGCCAAGCGGGTATATGGCGATATCATCCCCGGTCATCAGGACGACAAGCGCATCTTGATCCAGAAGGAACCGGTGGGTGTCACCGCCGCCATCACTCCCTGGAACTTCCCGTCGGCGATGATCACCCGCAAGGCTGGCCCGGCCCTGGCCGCCGGTTGTGCCATGGTGCTCAAACCCGCCCCGCAGACCCCTTTCTCCGCTTTGGCGCTGGCCCACCTGGCCGAGCAGGCCGGGTTGCCCGCCGGGCTGCTGAGCGTGATTACCGCCGGGGTCGACAGTTCCCGCGAAGTGGGTGCCGAGCTGTGTGCCAGCCCGGTGGTGCGCAAGCTGTCCTTTACCGGCTCCACCGCGGTGGGCGTGCGCCTGATGCAGCAGTGTGCACCGAGCATCAAGAAGCTGTCGCTGGAGCTGGGCGGCAATGCGCCCTTTATCGTGTTCAATGACGCGGATCTGGACGCGGCGGTGGAAGGGGCGATGATCTCCAAGTACCGCAACGCGGGCCAGACCTGCGTCTGTGCCAACCGCCTGTATGTGCAGGATGAGGTCTACGACGCCTTTGCCGAGAAACTGGCGGCCGCGGTGCGGCGGCTGGAAGTGGGCGATGGCGCCCGCGAAGGCGTGACCACCGGCCCGCTGATCAATGCCGAGGCGGTGGACAAGGTGCAGCGGCATATCGACGATGCCCTGGACGGCGGTGCCCAGCTGCTGGCCGGGGGCAAGCCCCATGCGCTGGGCGGTCTGTTCTTCGAACCGACCATCCTCACCGAGGTGAACAGCAGCATGCTGATCGCCCGTGAGGAGACCTTCGGTCCGGTGGCGCCGTTGTTCCGCTTCAGCGATGAGGCCGATGTCATCCGTCAGGCCAACGATACCGAATACGGACTGGCCGCCTACTTCTACGCCCGGGATCTGAGCCGGGTATTCCGCGTGGCCGAGGCGCTGGAGTACGGCATGGTCGGCATCAACACCGGGCTGATCTCCACCGAAGTAGCGCCTTTCGGCGGCATGAAGGCTTCCGGGCTGGGCCGTGAAGGCTCGAAGTACGGCATCGACGAGTATCTGGAAATCAAATACCTGTGTCTGGGCGGCATCTGACCGCCGATCGCAAGGAGTATCGCCATGACCGAGAACAACCAGTCCCTGATGCTGCGGCGTGAACAGGCCGTCGCCAGAGGGGTGGGGCAGATCCACCCGGTATTCATCGAGCGCGCCGAGAACGCCAGCATCTGGGACGTCGAAGGCCGCCAGTACATCGACTTTGCCGGGGGCATTGCCGTGCTCAATACCGGGCACCGTCACCCGAAGGTGATGGATGCGGTCAAGCGCCAGCTCGAACTCTATACCCATACCTGCTTTCAGGTGGTGGCCTACGAGCCCTATGTGGCGCTGTGCGAACGGATCAACCAACTGGTGCCGGGGGATTTCGCCAAGAAGACCCTGCTGGTCACCACCGGCTCCGAAGCGCTGGAAAACGCGGTGAAGATCGCCCGGGCTGCCACCGGTCGCGCCGGGGTGATCGCCTTCGCCGGGGGCTACCATGGCCGCACCATGATGACCCTGGCGATGACCGGCAAGGTCATGCCCTACTCATCCGGCATGGGGCTGATGCCCGGCGGCGTGTTCCGCGCGCGCTTCCCGGATGCGCTGCATGGCATCAGCGAAGACGACGCCATCGACAGCATCGAACAGATCTTCAAGACCGATGCCGAGCCGAAGGATATCGCCGCGCTGGTGGTCGAGCCGGTGCAGGGCGAAGGCGGTTTCCGGGTGGCTTCCCCGGCCTTCATGCAACGCCTGCGCGCCCTGTGTGACCTGCACGGCATAGTGCTGATCGCCGACGAGGTGCAGACCGGCGCCGGACGTACCGGTACCTTCTTTGCCATGCAGCAGATGGGCGTGAGCGCCGACCTGACCACCTTTGCTAAATCGGTGGCCGGGGGCTTTCCGCTGTCGGGGGTCTGTGGCCGTGCCGAACTGATGGACGCCATCGCCCCCGGCGGGCTGGGCGGCACCTATGCCGGTAACCCGGTGTCCTGTGCAGCGGCATTGGCGGTACTGGAGGTATTCGAAGAGGAAAACCTGCTGGCCCGCGCCCGCACCCTGGGCGACATGCTGACCCGCCGCCTGAACCAGCTGGCCGAAGATGACAAACGTATCGCCGAGGTGCGCGGACTGGGCGCCATGGTCGCCTTCGAACTGTTCACCGCAGACGGCCACCCCGACCCGGAGCTGGCCAGCCGACTGGTCATCCGCGCCCGGGAAAAACGCCTGCTGCTGCTCTCCTGCGGCCAGTACGCCAACGTCATCCGCATCCTGGTACCGCTGACCGCCACTGATGTGGAGGTGGAGGAAGGGATGGATATTCTGGCCAGTTGTCTGGGGGATTGAGAGCCGGAAGGAAGTAGCTGCTGCCCTGGGAGCTTGCGTGCATTGTGTCGAGGTGGAACTCGACACGCCATTTGGGACGCGTTGGCGGCATGTCAGAAGGTCGACAACCCCGTCGCCTCCATCACCCGATATATCCCATAGCGCCCGATATTGTGGTCGGCAAAGGCTTCGTAGGGCAGGCTGTATTCGATGCCGTCGGCGTTATTCCATAACCGCTCGAATGCTTCCCGGGCCTGGGCCATGGGTGGATGGTCGTGGTTGGCGGCCAGTTGCACATCGGTTTCCAGATTCAGGTTGTCCAGGTTGCGCCGGGTGAAATTGGCCGAGCCGCTGATCAGCTCGCTGCTGCCGTCGGCCCGGTCCAGTCGCAGCCACTTGCGGTGGCATTGCTCACCACTGGTGTTGCACCAGCGCAGGGGCACGCCGGCGCGGTGCAGGTCCCAGGCTACCTGACGGTTGGGGATGCCGTTCTTTTCCCGGCCGAAGGCGTCGCGGTTGGGGTCGAGCAGGACGCGCAGCGCCACGCCACGCTGCTGGGCGTCGATCAGCGCCTCGATCAGTGGGCGATGGGACAGGTAGAACACCTCCACAT
>JAAYHO010000177.1 GCA_012735335.1 Gammaproteobacteria bacterium | reverse complement strand
GTATGCGTCCTTCCCAGCTGCCTTCGCAGATGATCGGCACCGGGTCCTCGGCATGCCGCACCAGCGCCAGAGCGCAGATGAAGCGCGCCCCGCGCTGCTCATCCGGCACATCACGCAGCGCATCCAGCAACTTGGCATTGTTCGCCGCATCGCCCTGGCCATCGGCGTAGCGCGCCGAGTAGATACCCGGCGCGCCACCGAGGGCATCCACCGCCAGACCGGAATCGTCGGCCAGTGCTGGCAGTCCGGAGGCGCGGGCGGCGTGCCGGGCCTTGAGGATGGCATTCTCGACAAAGCTCAGGCCGGTTTCCTCGGCTTCTTCGCTGATGAACCGGCTCTGCGGCAGTACCTCGATATGCTCGCCGAGCATGGCCTGCAGCTCCTTGAGCTTGCCCGCGTTGTTGCTGGCCAGTACCAACTGGCGGAAAACGTCACTCATCCGGATGGAATTCCTGCTGGAAGCGCACGGTCTGTACCGGCGCGTTGTCATCGGCCTGAACCCGCACTTCAAACTGCAGCAGGCCGCGCTGGGCCGCTGTGTAGTTGGCGACGAAGTAGATGGCGTCGTCTTCCTGAATGCGGATGAATTTCAGCGGTGTGCTCTGCTGAATCAGGTTCTTCACCGTGCCTTCGAGTCTGGCATCGACCACCTGCATACCCTCATCGGTCTGGCGTTGCACCGAGATGGTCACCACGCCCTGCCGGGGGCCGCGCTGCAGCCCGGCAGCGGCGGCAATCTCCGGTTGCAGGTAGGAACTGTTGAAGGTGTTGTGGTACACCAGCAGGTCCCCGAAATGCTGCGGGCTCTGGCCTGGGCCCTGCTGGGCACTCACCACAGTGGCGGCCAGCATCAGCAGGCCGGTAAACAGATTGCGTAACATGATCAGCTCCTTGTCACCGAGTGACGCGATAGATGGCAACTTCACCGAGCAGGTTGGGCCACATGGCACTCAGCTTGCTGCTGCGGTGGGTCTGATCCACCACCAGCCGATCAAGGATCTTCACCGAACGCTCGCGGCACAGGTTTTCGAAATCCTTGAAGGTGCAGAAGTGGATATTCGGGGTGTTATACCAAGTGTAGGGCATGAATTCGGAAACCGGCATGCGTCCCTTGAGCCCCAGATACAGACGGCAGCGCCAGTGGCCGAAGTTGGGGAAGGTCAGGATCGCCTCGTTGCCGATGCGCAGCATGTCCTCGAGGATGCGATCGGGGTAATGCACCGCCTGCAGGGCCTGGGTCATGACCACGGTATCGAAGCTGCGGTCCTCGAAGTTGTCCAGGCCGTGGTCGAGGTTCTTGTCGATCACATTGACGCCCTTGGCGATACAGGCGTTGATATTGTCCGGATTGATTTCCAGACCGTAGCCGCGCACCTGCTTGTGGCTCTGCAGGTAATCCAGCAGCTCGCCATTGCCGCAGCCCAGATCCAGCACATGGCTGCCCGGCTTGATCCATTTTTCGATGATCTGCAGATCGGCGCGCAGGCTCATACGTCCACCTCGATACGGTTCATGTAGCTGCTCAGCGCCTGGATATAACGGGGAATCGGCAGCAGGAAGGCGTCGTGCCCCTGATCGGCATCCACCTCCACATAGCTGACGGCCTTGCGCGCACTGATCAGCGCGTTGGCCAGCTCCCGCGAGCGGGACGGCGGGAAGCGCCAGTCGGTACTGAAGGACACCACCAGAAAGCGCGCCTGCACCGGCTCCAGGGTCTTGCCCAGATCGCCGTTGTGGTTGCGCGCCGGATCGTAGTAGTCCAGCGCTTTGGTCATCAGCAGATAGGTGTTGGCGTCGAAGCGCTGGGAGAATTCCTGGCCCTGATAGCGCAGGTAGCTCTCGACCTGGAACTCGACACTCTTGATATCGTACTTCAGCTCCTCGGCACGCAGCTCGCGGCCGAATTTCTGGCCCATGGCGTTATCCGACAGGTAGGTGATGTGCCCGACCATCCGCGCCAGCCCCAGGCCGTGCTTGGGCACCACGCCAAAGGCGGCGTAATCACCATCGCGGAAGTCCGGGTCGCTGAGAATCGCCTGGCGTGCCACCTCGTTGAAGGCGATGTTCTGCGCCGACAGCTTGGAGGCGGTGGCAATCGCCACGCAGTGACGCAGGCGCTGCGGGTAGGCAATCGCCCACTGCAGCGCCTGCATGCCGCCCAGGCTGCCACCAACCACTGCCGCCCAGCAGTCGATACCCAGATGGTCCGCCAGCTGCGCCTGACTGTTGACCCAGTCTTCCACCACTATCATCGGGAAATTGCCGCCCCAGGCCTTGCCGGTTTGCGGATCGATACTGGAGGGGCCGGTGGAGCCGTGGCAGCCGCCGATGTTGTTCAGGCTGACCACGAAGAAACGGTTGGTGTCGATGGCCTTGCCGGGGCCGATGCAGCTATCCCACCAGCCGGGTTTGCGGTCGTCTTCGCTGTGGTAGCCCGCCGCGTGGTGATGACCGGACAGCGCATGGCAGATCAGTACCGCGTTACTGCGGCTGGCGTTGAGCTGACCATAGGTTTCATACACCAGCTCGTACTGGCTCAGGCTGCGCCCGCAGGCCAGCTGCAGGGGCTCGGTGAAGGTCTGCCGCTGGGGCGTGACCAGGCCGACGGAGTCAGCAGGGAATCGGGACATGGGGTTTTCGTTTTCCAATAATCGAAGCGTCAGTCTAGGGGCTGTTGCGGTTGCATCGCAAGCGGGGCCTCTTGCTCAAGCGGGGTTGATACCCAGTTCCTCCGGCAGTTGCTGTGGGGCTTCGATCAGCACCCGCTTCTGGCGGCTCTGCTGACCGCTGAGCAGACTGACCTGGCGCTTGCTGACGGCAAAGGCTCTGGCTAGAAATTCCAGCAGCATGGCATTGGCCTTGCCATCCACCGGCGGCGCGCTGATACGGATCTTCAGCCGCTCACCATGCAATCCGGCAAAGCCGATACCTCTGGCACCCGGTTGCAGGTGGCAGTCGATGATCAGATTCTGCCCCTGCCAGTGATAGAAGTCTGCCATGCCTACAGCGCCAGGGTCAGGCCCTTGGGCATGCCGGTGGCGATCGCCAGATTGGTGATCAGCAGCATGTCCAGCAGGTTCAGTGCGATAAAGGCGAAGATCGGCGACAGATCCAGACCGCCCATGGACGGCAGCACACGGCGGATGGGTGCCAGCAGCGGCTCACACAGCTGGAATACCAGCATGGCCGCCGGGTTGTGGCTGTGCGGTGCGACCCAGGACAGGATCACGCTGATGATCAGGGCAAAGAAGAAGATCTTCAGAAACAGCGCGGTGATCCCCACCAGCGCCCACACCAGCAGTTGCAGCACCGGCGGCAGGGCAAAGCCCATCAGTTTGATGATCAGTGCCAACAGCACCACCTGTACTGCCAGTGCCAGCACCAGTGAGGCAATATCGATTCCGCCGAAGCCCGGGATCACCCTGCGCATGGGCTTGAGCAGCGGCTGGGTGGCGCGCACGATGAACTGGGAAATCGGGTTGTAGAAGTCGGCGCGCACCAGTTGCAGGATGAAGCGCAGCAGTACGATCAGCAGGTACAGGCTGCCGAGGGTCTGCACCACATACACAGCGGCCATGTTCACTCCGTTCATCTTGTCTCCTCAGGTGAGTTCTCTGGATAGTTCGGCGGAACGCTCGGCGGCGGCCTGCATGGCCCGGGCAACCATGCCGGGCAGGTCATCCCGGGTGAAGCTGTTGATTGCCTGTTCGGTGGTACCGTTGGGCGAGGTGACCCGGCGGCGCAGTTCCGCTGGATCCACATCACTGTGCACTGCCATGTCCGCCGCGCCCAGCGCGGTGAACAGGGTCAGGCGCTCGGCCACCTCCCGGGGCAGGCCGAGTTTCTCCCCGGCCTCGGTCATGGCTTCCATCAGATAGAAGAAGTACGCCGGACCGCTGCCGGAGACCGCAGTAACCGCATCGATCTGGGCTTCCTGCTCCAGCCACAGGCTGATACCGACCGCATTCATGATGCTTTCGGTGAGCTTCTTCTGTTCGGTACTCACCTGACTGACCGCATACAGGCCGCTGACCCCCTGGCCACGCAACGCCGGGGTATTGGGCATGCAGCGTACCAGCGGCGTGCCCACCCCCAGCCAGTTGGCCAGGCTGGCGCAGGTGATGCCGGCGGCAATGGAAATCACCAGTTGCCCCGGCTTGCGCTGGCTCGGCAGTGCGGCACAGACGGCCTGCATGACCTGCGGCTTGACCGCCAGTACCAGCACATCGCAGTCGGCGGCCAACTGGTCGTTATCGGTGCTGGTGGCGATGCCGAACTGACGGTTCAGGCGTTGCAGCTGTTCGCTGTCGCGGTCGCTGGCCAGTATCTGGCTGGGCTTGAAGCTGTTCTGCAGCATGCCGCCGATCAGGCTGGTAGCCATGTTGCCGGCGCCGATAAAGCCGATTGTCGGTGCAGTCATGTCATTCATCCTTCGCAACGGAGGTGGAATAGTCCCGGGCGCCGAAAATGGCGCTGCCGATACGCAGCATGGTCGATCCTTCGGCGATAGCCTCATCAAGGTCATCGCTCATGCCCATGGACAGGGTATCCAGCGGCAGGTCCAGATCGGCCATGGCCTGGCGCAGGGCGCGCAGTGGTGCGCGCCGCTGCTCCGGGGTGTCGGCCGGTGCGGGAATCGCCATCAGACCGCGCAACCGCAGGCCGGGCAGCCCGGCCACCGCATGGGCCAGCTCGGGCAGCTCGGCCAGGCCGACCCCGGACTTGCTGTCTTCGCCGCTGATATTGACCTGCAGACATACATTCAGCGGTGCCAGCCCGGCCGGGCGCTGGTCCGACAGGCGCTGGGCGATCTTCAGCCGGTCGACACTGTGCGCCCAGTCGAAGTGTTCGGCTATGGTTCGGGTCTTGTTGGACTGGATCGGGCCGATGAAATGCCAGACCAGTGGCAGGTCATCCAGCTCGGCCATTTTGCCCAGCGCTTCCTGCAGGTAATTCTCACCGATATGTTGCAGCTGCGCTGCGTGAGCCTGGCGGATGGCCGCCGCTGGATGGGTTTTGCTCACCGCCATCAGGGTAATGCCCTGTGGATCACGTCCAACAGCGTGCGTAGCACGCAAAATACGTGTACGAACGTTTGCAATATTCTCTGCTATCGTGGACATTACGGACGTTAAATACCTTGCCAATGGAGCTGACCTGCACTTCGTATTCTACATGCTTGCAGGTTGCAATGGGGAACCCTATGGATATAACCGAGCTGTTAGCCTTCAGCGCCAAACAGGGCGCGTCGGACTTGCACCTGTCGGCCGGACTGCCGCCCATGATTCGCGTGGATGGCGACGTGCGTCGAGTCAACGTACCGGCGCTGGAGCACAAACAGGTGCATGCGCTGATCTACGACATCATGAATGACCGGCAGCGCAAGGACTATGAAGAATTCCTTGAGACTGACTTCTCCTTCGAAGTGCCCGGTGTAGCCCGCTTCCGGGTCAACGCCTTCAACCAGAACCGCGGTGCCGGTGCGGTGTTCCGGACCATTCCTTCCAAGGTGCTGACCATGGAAGATCTGGGCATGGGCGACGTATTCAAGCAGATCTCCGATGTGCCCCGGGGGCTGGTGTTGGTCACCGGGCCGACCGGCTCCGGTAAGTCGACCACCCTGGCAGCCATGGTGGACTACCTCAATGGCACCAAGTATCAGCACATTCTCACGATCGAAGATCCTATCGAATTCGTGCACGAGTCGAAGAAGTGCTTGGTCAACCAACGTGAAGTACACCGTGATACCCACGGCTTTGCCGAAGCCCTGCGCTCGGCCCTGCGGGAAGACCCGGATATCATCCTGGTGGGTGAGATGCGTGACCTGGAAACCATCCGTCTGGCGCTGACGGCGGCGGAAACCGGTCACCTGGTGTTCGGCACCCTGCACACCACTTCGGCGGCCAAGACCATTGACCGGGTGGTGGACGTGTTCCCCGCTGAAGAAAAGGCCATGGTCCGCTCCATGCTCTCCGAATCGCTGCAGGCGGTGATTTCCCAGACCCTGCTGAAGAAGATCGGCGGTGGCCGGGTCGCGGCCCACGAGATCATGATCGGCACGCCGGCCATCCGTAACCTGATCCGCGAGGACAAGGTGGCGCAGATGTACTCGGCGATCCAGACCGGCGGCAACATCGGTATGCAGACCCTGGACATGTGCCTCAAGGGGCTGGTATCCAGAGGGCTGGTAACCCGTGAAGCGGCACGCGAGAAAGCCAAGACGGCGGACGGTCTCTGATAGACAGCAGGGCGCAGGTACGCGCCCGGGATGAGGATACTATGGAGTTTGAAAAGCTGCTGCGCCTGATGGTCGAGAAAGGTGCATCCGACCTGTTCATTACCGCCGGTGTGGCGCCGAGCATGAAGGTGCACGGCAAGATACTGCCGGTGACCAAGACCCCGCTGTCCCCGGAGCAGACCCGTGAGACAGTACTGGGCGTGATGTCCGAGGCCCAGCGCCGGGAGTTTGCCGAGAAGAAGGAATGCAACTTCGCCATCAGCGCCCGGGGCATCGGTCGCTTCCGCGTCAGTGCCTTCTACCAGCGCAACCTGGTGGGCATGGTGTTGCGGCGCATCGAGGTCAACATTCCGACCATGGAAGATCTGCGTCTGCCCGAGGTGTTGAAGCAGCTGGCCATGACCAAGCGCGGCCTGGTGATCTTCGTCGGTGCTACCGGTACCGGTAAGTCCACCTCGCTGGCGTCGATGATTGGCTATCGCAACAAGAACTCCAGTGGTCATATCATCTCCATCGAGGACCCGATCGAGTTCATCCACCAGCACCAGAACTGCATCGTCACCCAGCGCGAAGTGGGTATCGATACCGACAGTTTCGAGGTGGCATTGAAGAACACTCTGCGTCAGGCGCCGGATGTGATTCTCATCGGTGAGGTGCGGACCCGGGAAACCATGGAGCACGCCCTGGCCTTTGCCGAGACCGGCCACCTGTGTCTGGCCACCCTGCACGCCAACAACGCCAACCAGGCGCTGGACCGCATCATCCACTTCTTCCCGGCGGACATGCACCAGCAGGTGTGGATGGATCTGTCGCTCAACCTCAAGGGGATCGTCGCCCAGCAACTGGTACCGACCCCGGATGGCAAGGGCCGCCGCGCCGCCATCGAGGTGATGCTGAATACGCCGCTGGCCGCCGACATGATCCGCAAGGGCGAGGTGCACGAGCTCAAGCCGTTGATGGCACGTTCCAACGAGCTGGGCATGCAGACCTTCGACCAGGCGCTGTACAAGCTCTACAGCCAAGGCGAGATCACCTACGAGGATGCGCTGTTGCATGCCGACTCGGCCAACGACCTGCGCCTGCTGATCAAGCTGGGCTCGGAAACCGACGGCAAGTTCCTCATGAGCGAGCAGCAGCACTCGCTGTCGATCCAGGGCGACGAGGAAGAAACCTACCGCCGCTGACCCCCCGCTCCCCAACCCGCCCCGGCATTCCCCGCACGCACTGGATTGCCGCGCTTCGCTCGCAATGACGGCGGGGAAGTGTGCGGTGCCGGGTGGTGCTGTTCAGCCTCTCCGTCATTGCGAGGAGCGCAGCGACGTGGCAATCCATGGGCCCGGCATTCCCCGCTCGCTGGATTGCCGCGCTTCGCTCGCAATGACGACGGGGAGGTGTACGGTGCCGGGGGGAGTGCTGTCCAGCCTCAACGTCATTGCGAGGAGCGTAGCGACGTGGCAATCCATGGGGCTCGGCACTCCCCGCTCGCTGGATT
>JAAYHO010000176.1 GCA_012735335.1 Gammaproteobacteria bacterium | reverse complement strand
TCCACATAGGCTTCCAGTGCCTGGCGCGCCTGATTCAGCGTCTCGGAAATTTCGCCTTTAACCCAGTCGAGGGCGACATAATCATGCCGATCACCCATAGTCACTCCAGACATTCCATGCATTCCCTGCGCTTGTAGGCCTGTACCCGGTCATCGGATACCGACTCAAGCAGGGGATTGTCCCAGTCCATTATTTCACCTGGCCCGATCACCAGCATGCCGCCCGGTGCCAACCGGCTTGCCAGCTGGTTGAGCAGTTCGCGACGGCGCCAGCGCCGAAAGTAGATGAGCAGGTTCTGGCAGAAGATGATATCCAGGTCCCGTATCGGAGCCTGGGCCAGTTCGAGAATGTTCAGCCGGGTGAAACACACCCGCTCACGTAGCGCAGCCGCCACCTGATACTGTCCATCCGGCGTTTGTGTCAGCCATTGACGGGTTTCCGTATCCTTCAGTCCGCCCAGACGACGACTGGAGTAGAGCCCCTGTCGCGCCTGATCCAGCGCCTGCTGACTGATATCGGTCGCCCAGATGCCGTAGTCCCGACGCTGCTGACCAACGTCTCTGAGCGCCTGCTCGACCACCATGGCCAGCGAGTAGGCTTCCTCACCACTGGCACAGCCCACGCTCCACAGTTGCAGCGGGCGGCCCAGCGGCTGTTGCAACCGCTCGCGCACCACCCGCGCCACGCAGTCGAAGGAGGCACGATGGCGCATGAAGCTGGTTTCACGCACGGTCAGGCATTCCACCAGCGCCGACCACTCCAGAGCGCCGCTGATGCCCTCGGTGACATGTTCGTAGTAGGCCTGATAGTCGCGGATACCCAGAGCGCGCATGCGCGTGCCGAGGCTGGTCTGGAGATAGGACTGGCGCTCGGCGCTGACGCACACGCCGGTGCGCAACTCCAATAACGCCTGCCATTGACGGAACTGCTGTCCGTCCATGTCTGGCAACTTCTCCAATGACCAGTGCGGCGTTGTCTGCACGTTGCGACCCTCGCTGTGCTCTTGGTGGGAGCGGCCCCATGGCCGCCCCTTGCGCTACCCTCAGTTCTGCCCGGGGAGGGTGAAACCGTCTACCGATTGACGCATGCTCTCGGCCAGCGTGGCCAGCTCACCAATGCTGCGCGCGGTAGTGGTGGTACCAGCGGAGGTCTGCGAGGTGATCTCCTGAATCACGTTCATCGTGTTGGAGATGTGACCGGCAGACGAGGCTTGCTGACGTGCCGCGTTGGAGATGTTCTGGATCAGCGCAGCGAGGCTGGTGGATACCTTTTCGATCTCCTCCAGTGCCACACCCGCATCCTGGGTCAGGCGGGCACCGCTGACCACCTCGGAAGTGGTCTGCTCCATCGAGATAACCGCTTCGTTGGTGTCGGTCTGAATGGTTTTCACCAGTGCTTCGATCTGCTTGGTGGCTGCCGAGGAACGCTCCGCCAGACGCTGTACCTCATCCGCCACCACCGCAAAACCACGTCCGGCATCACCGGCCATGGCTGCCTGGATCGCCGCGTTCAGAGCCAGAATGTTGGTCTGGTCGGCAATATCGTTGATCAGACTTACGATGTCACCAATCTCCTGGGACGACTCACCCAGCCGCTTGATCCGCTTGGAGGTGTCCTGGATCTGTTCGCGGATGGTGTCCATGCCGATAATGGTGCTCTGTACTACCTCGTTACCCTTGTTGGCGATGGCTACCGAGCGTTCCGCTACCGCCGCTGATTCGGCGGCGTTGGCCGATACCTGGTCAATCGACACGGCCATTTCGTTAACCGCTGCCGAGGCACCGGCAATTTCCTGAGCCTGGTGTTCGGAGGCTTCGGCCAGGTGCATGGCGGTACCCTGGGTTTCCTGGGCTGCCGACGCTACCTGCAGGGCTGTCTCGTTAATGGTCTGTACCAGCGCCCGCAGTTGGTCGATGGAGTAGTTGATGGAGTCGGCGATGGCGCCGGTGAAGTCCTCGGTTACCGTGGCTTCGGCGGTCAGGTCACCGTCGGCGAGGTCGGCAATTTCGTCCAGCAGACGCAGAATCGCCGCCTGGTTACGCTCGTTGGTAGCCGCCGTCTCCGTCAGACGCTGACGGGTTTCGCGGGTCATCTGCAGACCGATCAGCAGAATACTGCCCAGCGCGATGATACCCAGCAGGTAACCGAACAGGGTGTTGAGCCAGCGACCGCTGCTGCGCTGTTCAAACGCCTGCGACAGGTCGGAGACGTTATCCAGCAGAACCTGGGAGTCGGTGAAGATGTTGTTCGCTGCAGTCCGTACCTGATACAGCTCGGGGGAGGTCAGCAGAATCTGCTCGACCGAGTCGGACACATAGCTGAACAGGTCGGCAATCTCTTCCAGACGGCCGACTGCGTCGAGGTCGGTCACCCGGGTGATGCCGAGTACGTCGTTACCCTGCAGCATGCCCTCCAGTACCCGACCGAACAACGCGGCGTCACGGCCAAAGCTGTCCGCGGCCATCACCGCATCGGCGTCACCGGTCAGTACCCGGTTGACCGAACCGAGGATACGCTCGGCCAGCAGTGACTGGCGCTGGGCCATGGATACCTGGTGAGGACCGGCACCGCTGTCGATCAGCACGTCCACCACCTCTTCATATTCCACCTGCAACTGCGGAACCGTGTCAGACAGTTGCGCAGCTACCTCGTGCAGGGACAGTACCGTATTCTGACTGCTGAGAATGGCGTCGGCATTGGTGCGTACCTTGTCCCAGTCGGCACGGGCGCGCTCCAGCTGCTCGCTCAGCGCACCAGGGGTAGGGGGCAGGCCGGTCTCATCCCGACCGTCGGTCAGGTAGCGCCAGCGCTCCTCGTAGTCATTGCGCGCCTGCAGCAGCAGCGGGAAGGCCTCACGGGTCCCGGTCGCCGCCTCGGTCGCCGACTTGGAGATCTGCTGGGAGAGTACCCGCAGTTCACCCGAGTGACCGATATATTCGGTGTCGTAGGAACTCTGCACGTTCAGATACACGAAGTTCGCGAACAGCAGAATCAACGAGATGACAAGCGCGGCAAACAGTGCACTGATGGTACGGTTGCTGCGCAGAGTGGAGACTATGTTGGTGGTATCAAACTTTTTCATTATCTGGCCCCTACCTGGCCTACCGCATGCTGCTTGAAGTCCTGAATTGTTGCGCGCCGGCTGAAACCGACCCGCCCCCTCCGATCAGATCGCCACGTCAAGAAACGCCTGGTCACGCGCCAATGCCCGGAAATTGAATATCATCGATACCTGCTCACCGGTATAGGCGCCCACGACAAAGGGCCTGAACTGATCCGCCAGCTCAGGCACTTCGGTGGTAAAGCTGCTTACTGGGAAATGCTGCATGCCGAACAGCTGGTCGACCAGCAGCCCGACAAACACATCGTCACGATCAAGTACCAATACCCGGCGCTGCTTGCGCGGCGCACTGACAGTGGCACCGAAGAACTGACTGAGATCGACTATCGGCAGGAGCCTGCCGCGTACGTTGGCCACGCCTCTGACCCAGGGTTTGACCCTGGGCAACGCGGTATAGCGTGGTTCGTGGAGAATTTCACTGATTTCCCCAAGCGTGGCGACCATGGACTGGCCTGCCAGGCGGAAACCGATACCACTCCAGGTTTCGGACACCACCTCCTGCGCCGGAAGGCCGCTGGCCGTCCGCAGACACTGCTCCGCCAACTGCTGGAGAAGATCGAAAGGATGTACTGTCTCTGACATACCGTCCCTGTGTTGTCATTCTACGTCGTGGGTTTCGGTGCGAATCAGTTACCGAGTACTGACTTCAACGTCTTGATCAGCGTGGCCTCTTCAACCGGCTTGGTCAGGTAGTCCTTTGCGCCCTGGCGTTTGCCCCAGACCCGGTCAGTTTCCTGATCCTTGGTGGTCACTATGATCACCGGAATACCGGCGGTTTCCGGGTCTTTGGTCAGTTGCCGGGTCGCCTGGAAGCCATTCAGGCCTGGCATGACGATATCCATGAGCACGGCGTCGGGCTTTTCCTGGCGGGCCAGGGCCACACCATCAGCACCGTTTTCCGCCTTGAGTACTTCAAAGCCGTGTTTTTCCAACATGCCACCGAGCTTGTACAGCTCAGTTGGCGAATCATCCACTACGAGTATGCGGGCCATTTATCCCCCTGGATTCAAATATTATTGCCGGCAGCTTCTCAGGACCCTGCAGTACCGACCACATTCTTGTCCGACTGCGGAACGTGAGCGCGAATAGCACCCAGCAACTCTTCCTTGCTGAATGGCTTGGTCAGATACTGATCGGAACCCACAATGCGTCCCTTGGCCTTGTCGAACAAGCCGTCCTTGCTCGACAGCATGATCACCGGCGTGGAACGGAAAGCGGTATTGTTCTTGATCAGCGCACAGGTCTGATAACCATCAAGACGCGGCATCATGATGTCAACAAATATGATATCGGGGCGATTATCAGCGATCTTGGCCAGGGCATCAAAGCCGTCGACGGCGGTAATGACGTTGCATCCGACCTTTTTCAGCAGCGTTTCCGCCGTGCGCCGAATGGTCTTGCTGTCATCAATCACCATGACTTTCAGGCTCTCGAAATTTTCTTCCATAAACGTCAGCCCTTACTTGTATACGGCGGTCAGTTACCGGGCGGCCAGTGACTCCAGACCGACCAATTCCTTTTGCGGCTACTTTTAGCATAGATTTTCAAGGCAATCCATAAAGCTGTCCCCCGGATGCAACGCCTTGCGACTTCGGTCATCCTTTATTCGACGCCAACGCAGAGGGTACACTGCATTCAATTTCCGAACAGCATAGTGAAACCCCCGCATGACCATTCGCATTGGTATCGTCATGGATCCGATCAGCGCGATCCATTACAAGAAGGACAGCTCCCTGGCCATGCTGCTGGCAGCCCAGCAGCGTAACTGGCAACTGAGCTACATGGAGCCGCAGGATATCTACCTGCACAACGGTCGGGCCATGGGCAGCCTGCGTCCGCTGCAGGTATTCGCCGACCCGCAGCGCTGGTATCAGCTGGGCGAGGCCGAGCAGTTGCCGCTGGCCGAGCTGGATGTGCTGCTGATGCGCAAGGATCCGCCCTTCGACAACGAGTTCCTCTACGCCACCCATATCCTCGAAGCCGCCGAGCGCGAGGGGGTACTGGTGGTGAACCGTCCGGCCAGCCTGCGCGACTGCAACGAAAAGCTGTTCGCCACCCAGTTTCCGCAATGCTGCCCGCCCAACACGGTATCGCGCCGGGCGGATATCCTGCGCGCCTTCATCAGCGAGCACAAAGACGCCATCCTCAAGCCGCTGGACGGCATGGGCGGCTCACAGATCTTCCGCGTGCGCGAGGATGATCCCAATATCAGCGTGATCATCGAGACCCTGACCCTGCACGGTCAGCAGCAGATCATGGCCCAGCGCTACCTGCCGGAGATCAAGGATGGCGACAAGCGCATCCTGATGATCGACGGCGAGCCGGTACCCTACTGCCTGGCACGCATTCCCCAGGCCGGAGAGACCCGGGGCAACCTGGCCGCCGGAGGCCGCGGCGAGGCCCGCCCGCTGACCGAGCGCGACCGCTGGATTGCCGCCGAAGTCGGCCCGGAACTGCGCCGCCGGGGGCTGCTGTTCGTCGGTCTGGATGTGATCGGTGATTACCTGACCGAGATCAACGTCACCAGCCCGACCTGCATCCGCGAAATCGACGCCGCCTACGACACCGATATCGGCGGAAAACTGATGGACTGCATCGAGCAACAGCTCAAAGCGCGACACAGTGCGTAGATTTTTTTCCGCGACAGGGGCAGACTGCGCAGCAGCCAGTACCCACGTCTATGGATAGCATGAACACAGCAGCGACGCAGCCACCCCTTGCCCGGGCACCAAACCCGGGCATCCAGCCCCGGGATCGCCTCGGCTTCACCCTGTTCCTGGCGGCGGTGGTGCACGCGCTGATCATTCTCGGCATCACCTTCGATATGCCCGACCCTCGGGAGCTGGCGCGCAGCCTGGAAATCACCCTGGCCACCCAGCCCGCCGATGAAACCCCGGAAGATGCGGACTACCTGGCCCAGTTCGACCAGCTCGGCAGCGGCACCCTGGATGAAAAGGCCACCCCCAGTACCCCCGAGGACACCCTGTTCCAGGACAGCGAGATCCACGAGGTGATGCCGGTGGAGGAAGCCGCCCCCGAACCTGCCCCCAGTACCGAACAGCAGGTGGTTACCACCACCGCCCCGGCCCCCGAGCGGGTAGCCAGCGCCCCCGTCGAGCCCAAGCCGCTGGATATTCCCCAGTCCGGCATCCGCTTCGACATGGCCCAACTGTCCCAGGAAATCGCCAGCCTCGAAGCCCAGCGCGCCGAAGCGCGCCAGCTCTACGCCGAGCGCCCCCGGGTGCACCGCATCAACTCGGCCACCACCCGCCGCGACCCCGGTGCCTATTACATGGATGCCTGGCGGCGCAAGATCGAGCGCATCGGCAACCAGAACTACCCCGCCGAGGCCAGCCGTCAGGGCATTCACGGCAGTCTGATCCTGCGTGTGACCATCAAGCGTGACGGCACCCTCGACCACGTCGAACTGGTCGAGTCCTCCGGCCATCAGGTACTGGACAATGCCGCCCTGCGCATCGTCCGCCTGGCAGCCCCCTACGCCCCCTTCACCGGGGATCTGGCCGAGTTCGGCATACTGGAAATCACCCGCACCTGGCGTTTCGAGCCAGGGGACCGGATTTCCAGTTTCTGACAAGCCCTTTTACCCGGCCCGGCTCTTGCCCTCCGCCGCCGGGCACCCAATACTATGCGGCATGACCCAGACACTACCGAGCTATCTCAAACACCACTTCCTGATCGCCATGCCGCACATGGAAGATCCGCGCTTCGCCCATACCCTGATCTACCTGTGCGAGCACAATGCCGAAGGCGCCATGGGCCTGGTGATCAACCGCCCCAGCGGCCTGAACCTGGGCGATGTACTGGAACAGACCGCGCCGCAGCTCAGCGTCCCGCTGGAGCTGAGCGAACGTATCGTGTTCACCGGCGGCCCGGTGCAGAGCGAACGTGGCTTCGTTCTGCACCGTGGCCCGCAGCACTGGGAGTCCAGCCTCGACCTGGGCCCGCTGCAACTGACCACCTCCCGGGATATTCTCATCGACATGACCCGAGGCCAGGGCCCCGATGAATCCTTCGTGGCGCTGGGCTATGCCGGCTGGGAAGCCGGACAACTGGAACAGGAGCTGGTGGACAACGTCTGGCTGAGCTGCCCGGCTGACTACCACATCCTGTTCGAGCTGGATGCCGAGCAGCGCCTCGATGCCGCCGCCCGCAGCCTGGGTATCGACCTCAACCTGCTGACCAGCCAGGCGGGACATGCCTGATGACGGATGCAGCACAGCGGGTCCTCGGCTTCGATTACGGCACCCGGCAGATCGGCGTCGCCGTCGGCCAGACCCTTACCGGCGATGCCCGCCCGCTCAAGGAACTGCGCGCCCGCGACGGTGTTCCCGACTGGGAGCAGATCGCCGCCCTGCTGCGCGAATGGCAGCCCGATGCCCTGATCGTCGGCCTGCCGCTGAACATGGACGGCACACCCAGCGAGATGAGTGCCCGGGCCGAGAAGTTCGCCCGCCGCCTGCAGGGTCGCTTCCAGCTGCCGGTGCACTGCATCGACGAGCGGCTGTCCACCTTCGAAGCCAAACAGACACTGCGCGACAGCGGTCGCCGCACCCCCGCCAGCTACCGGGACAACCCGGTGGACAGCCTGGCCGCCGCACTCTTGCTGGAAACCTGGCTGGCCGGCCAGATCAAGGAGACATGATGATTGAATTACCCGAGGTTGGCCCTCTGCTGCAGCGTATGGGCAAGGAGCTGTGCGCTTCGCTGGAGCGCAACCAGCGCACCGATCCGGCGGTGGTCGGCATCCACACCGGTGGCGCCTGGGTGGCCCAGCGCCTGCGCGACGAGTTCCTCCCCGACGCCCCGCTGGGCAGTCTGGATATCGCCTTCTACCGCGATGACTTTTCCCAGATCGGCCTGCAACCCGGTGTGCGCCCCTCGGAGCTGCCGTTCAGTGTGGAAGGTCGCCACCTGGTATTGGTGGACGACGTACTGATGACCGGCCGTACCATCCGCGCGGCACTCAATGAGCTGTTCGACTATGGCCGCCCGGCCTCGGTGACCCTGGTCACGCTGGTGGATATCGAGTCCCGGGAACTGCCGATTCGTGCCGATATTCTCGGCACCAGTCTCGCTTTACCCGCCGGGCAGCGGATAAAATTGACCGGCCCCGAACCACTGCAGCTGACCCTGAACCCGATCCCCGAGTCCTGATTGCCATGAGCCTGATATCCAGCAAACTGCAACTGAATGAACAGGGCCAGCTGCGCCACTTCCTCGGCATTGATGGCCTGCCCCGGGAGTTGCTGACCGAAATCCTCGACACCGCCGACTCCTTCCTCGAAGTCGGCGAGCGCTCGATCAAGAAGGTCCCCCTGCTGCGCGGCAAGACCGTGTGCAACGTGTTCTTCGAGAACTCCACACGCACCCGCAGCACCTTCGAGCTGGCCGCCAAGCGGCTGTCTGCCGACGTGCTCAACCTCGACGTGCAGACCTCCTCGACCAGCAAGGGCGAGACCCTGTACGACACCCTGCGCAACCTGGAGGCCATGGCCGCCGACATGTTCGTGGTGCGTCACGGCGACTCCGGCGCGGCGCACTTCATCGCTGGTAACGTGTGCCCGGATGTGGCCATCATCAACGCCGGTGACGGCAACCATGCGCACCCGACCCAGGCAATGCTCGACATGCTGACCATCCGTCGGCATCAGGCGCCCTTCGAGCAGCTGTCGGTGGCGATTGTCGGCGATATCATGCATTCCCGGGTGGCCCGCTCGAACATGGAAGCACTGCGCATTCTCGGTTGCCCGGATATCCGCGTGATCGCCCCGCGCACCCTGCTGCCCGAGGGCATCGAGCAGTACGGCGTGCGGGTGTTCAATGACCTGCGTACCGGCCTGCGCGACGTGGATGTGGTGATCATGCTGCGCCTGCAGAAGGAGCGCATGCAGAGCGGTCTGCTGCCCAGCGAGGGCGAGTTCTACCGCCAGTACGGCCTGACCAGCGACAGCCTGGCGCTGGCCCGACCGGATGCACTGGTCATGCACCCGGGCCCGATCAATCGCGGGGTAGAAATCGAATCGGCGGTGGCCGACGGTGCCCAGTCGGTGATCCTCAAGCAGGTGACCTACGGCATCGCCGTACGCATGGCGGTCATGTCCATGGCCATGGCCGGACAGACCACCCAGCGCCAGACC
>JAAYHO010000018.1 GCA_012735335.1 Gammaproteobacteria bacterium | reverse complement strand
TTGTGGTGCGCACCGTGCAGCCGGTACTGGAAGACCAGGCGCCGGAGGATGAGGAGGCAGCCGTGAGTCTCGGTGCGTCGGACTGGACGGTATTTCGCCGGATCCTGTTTCCGGCGATCTGGCCTGCCCTGATGACCGGCGTGGCGCTGTCGTTCACCCGCAGCCTGGGTGAGTTCGGCGCGGTTATCTTCATCGCCGGCAACATGCCCTATGTCAGCGAGGTCACCAGCCTGATGATCTTCGTACGCTTGCAGGAGTTCGACCACGCCGCGGCCAGTGCCATTGCTTCAGTGGTATTGATGGCTTCGCTGGTCCTGTTGCTGAGCATCAACCTCTGGCAGGCGCGCTATCTGCGCCGACTGCACGGGAGATAACGCTATGCAGCAACGCCGAAGCATGCGCGCGGGAGACCAGCCCCTGATCAGGAGAGCACTGATCGGCCTCGCGCTGTTGACCACGCTGATGATGCTGGTCATCCCGCTGGTGCTGATTTTTGATACTGCATTTTCCGCCGGGGCAGGTACCTATTGGGAAAACCTGACCAACCGCTATACCGTCCACGCGATCGGCCTGACCCTTCTGGTTGCGGCGCTGACCGTGCCGATCAACCTGGTATTCGGGGTGTTCCTAGCCTGGCTGGTTACCCGGTTCGAGTTTCCCGGGCGCAAGGCGCTGATTACCCTGATCGATATACCTTTCGCCGTTTCCCCGGTTGTTGCCGGTCTGCTGTACCTGCTGTTGTATGGCAGCAACGGTTGGATTGGCAGTTGGTTGATGGAGCATGATGTTCAACTGATGTTTTCCTGGCCGGGTATCGTCATGGTAACAGTATTCGTTACCTGTCCCTTTGTAGCCCGCGAGCTGATCCCGCTCATGCAGCAGCAAGGCCGTGAGGAGGAAGAGGCCGGCGTGGTATTGGGTGCCACGGGCTGGCAATTGTTCCGCCGAATAACGCTGCCCAACATTCAATGGGCGCTGTTGTATGGGGTGGTGTTGACCAACGCCCGGGCAGTGGGTGAGTTTGGTGCGGTATCTGTCGTGTCGGGGAACATCCGCGGCGAAACCAATACGCTGTCGCTGCATGTCGAGTTGCTGTATCAGGATTACAACGTGGTTGGCGCTTTTGCCAGCGCATCCCTGCTGGCGGGGATCGCGTTGCTGACCATTGTGGTTAAAAGTTTTGTAGAGTGGCGCCAGGCCCGTCAGCGTGCCCCTCTGGCTGAATTATCGGATGACCGCTGATGAGTATTTCCATTGAAGGTATCACCAAGCATTTCGGCTCTTTCCAGGCACTGAAGAACATTTCGCTGGAGGTGCCGGATGGTCAGCTGGTGGGACTGCTGGGTCCGTCGGGATCGGGCAAGACCACCCTGCTGCGTATCATTGCCGGCCTCGAGACTGCTGACGAAGGCCGGATCCTGTTCCAGGGTGAGGATGTCACTCGCTTGCATGTGCGGGAACGTCGGGTCGGTTTTGTATTCCAGCACTACGCGTTGTTCCGGCATATGACCGTCGCGCAGAACGTCGCATTTGGTCTGGATGTGCTGCCATCACGGCAGCGTCCGCCCGCTGCGGAAATTCGCAAGCGTGTGGGCAAGCTGCTGGAGATGGTGCAGCTGGGGCATCTGGCCCAGCGCTATCCGGCGCAATTGTCCGGCGGCCAGAAACAGCGGATTGCGCTGGCCCGTGCGTTATCGATGGAGCCACAGATACTGTTGTTGGACGAGCCCTTCGGCGCGCTGGATGCCAAGGTGCGCAAGGACCTGCGCCGTTGGCTGCGTACTCTGCATGAAGAGTTTCATTTCACCAGCGTGTTCGTGACCCATGATCAGGAGGAAGCGCTGGAACTGTCCGATCAGGTGGCGGTAATGAGTGCTGGTCAGATTGAACAGGTGAACAGCCCGCAGAAGCTCTATGCACAGCCCTCCAGCCGTTTTGTTTTCGACTTCCTGGGCAACGTGAATGTGTTTGCCGGTGATGCCGATGATGACGTGTTGCGCCAGGGCGAAGCCTGGGTGCGCCTGCCGGAAGTGCCAGCTGCAGCGCAGCAGCAATTATATATGCGCTCCCACGAAGTACGCTTGCAGAATGCCCCTGCGGTGCATGCGCATCTGCCGCTGCGGATCGAGTCCATCAGCCTGGTGGGTGCCGAGGTCCGCCTGGAACTGGCACCGCAGGGCTGGGATGCCGAAGACCTGTGGGAAGTTGGTATCACCCATGCCCAGTTCAACAGCTGGCAACCCAACCGCGGTGATCAATGCTTCGCGGTGCCCCAGGTTGCCCACGCGATAGAAAAGGATGCCCATACGCCCCGCACTATACGCTGGCAGGCAGGTGAAATGGATGACCCTGCGGCAATGATCTGAAGGTCTGATGATGGCTGCGTGATATTGAGGTGATATTTTTTA
>JAAYHO010000175.1 GCA_012735335.1 Gammaproteobacteria bacterium | reverse complement strand
TCGAACCCTCGACACCCTTTTGAGGTGTACTCCCTTAGCAGGGGAGCGCCTTCGGCCTCTCGGCCACCTCTCCGTAACACGCGCAGAATATTAACCGCGCCGCTGCGCTAATGCAATGATAAATTTAAGAAAATTAGGTATTTGATGCGTCATCCTTCTCTTTCTGGATGCGCTGGTAAATTTCTTCACGGTGAACAGCCACTTCTTTCGGGGCATTGACGCCGATGCGCACCTGATTACCCTTGACGCCCAGCACTGTTACCGTCACTTCGTCACCTACCATCAGGGTTTCACCCACCCTGCGAGTCAGAATCAGCATTCCATTTCTCCTTGCTCATTTTAATCAGCACACAATCTGCAATAACCCGGCCGTATTGGCCGTTACGTTCGCTTAAGTGTGACCACAACCTTGCCCCGGCGTTCGATTGGATAGCTGTTTTGCTGCCCGGGACCTGTTACGGAGGTGACCAACTGCCCACCTCCGCGTTGCTGCTGCTCAATGAAGCAGAGCGGCTCTTCTACCTTTGTTGATGCTCAGGCATCTTCTGCAACCGCATCCAGCCCGAAAGCCGAGTGCAGGCTGCGTACTGCCAACTCCAGATACTTCTCATCTATCACCACGGAGATTTTGATCTCCGAGGTGGAGATCATCAGGATATTGATGCCATCCTTCGCCAGTGCTTCGAACATCTTGCTGGCTACACCCGCGTGGGAGCGCATGCCGACACCGACAATGGATACCTTGGCAATCGCACTGTCGCCCTTCACTTCCCGCGCGCCGATCTCGGCGGCGACCTTGCGCAGTACCTCTTCGGTACGACGCTGGTCGGTACGGTTTACCGTAAAGGTGAAGTCGGTGGTCTGATCCTCCGAGATGTTCTGCACGATCATGTCGATTTCAATATTTGCGGCACTGACCGGGCCCAGGATCTTGTAGGCCACACCGGGGGTATCCGGCACACCACGGATGGTCAGTTTGGCTTCATCACGGTTGAAAGCGATGCCGGAAATGACGGGCTGTTCCATTGAAATCTCTTCCTCAAGAGTAATCAGGGTCCCTGGACCCTCTTTGAAACTGTGCAGCACACGCAGTGGCACGTTGTATTTACCAGCAAACTCCACGGCGCGGATCTGCAGCACCTTGGAACCGAGGCTGGCCATCTCGAGCATTTCCTCGAAGGTGATCTTGTCCAGCCGACGCGCGCTGTCCACCACACGGGGGTCGGTGGTGTAGACACCGTCCACATCAGTATAGATCTGACATTCATCAGCCTTCAGCGCGGCGGCCAGGGCCACGGCGGTGGTATCCGAGCCGCCACGGCCCAGGGTGGTGATATTGCCGCTTTCATCCATGCCCTGGAATCCGGCGACGATGACCACCTTGCCCGCGTCCAGCTCTTCGCGCAGTCTGGCCTCATCGATATGCTGGATACGCGCCTTGCCATAGACATTGTCGGTGCCGATGCGCACCTGCGCGCCGGTATAGGACACCGCAGGCACGTCAATGGCTTTCAGCGCCATGGCCAGCAGGCCGATGGTGACCTGTTCACCGGTGGACAGAATCACGTCCATTTCCCGCGGATCGGGTTCAGCACTGATTTCTCTGGCCAGCGCGATCAGTCGGTTGGTCTCGCCACTCATGGCCGATACCACGATGACCAGGTCATTGCCCTGGGCTCTGAACGCCTTGATTTTCTCGGCCACCTGGGCAATGCGTTCCGCACTGCCCACCGAGGTACCACCAAATTTCTGGACAATAAGCGCCATTTGTTGCACCAACCCCCATGCAGAATTCGGTTACCCGATCATTGTGTCAGGCCCACTGGGCCTGACCCCTTCACTGTTACTGTTGCGCTACCCAGTCGGCAGCGCTGGCCAGAGCGGCATCCAGCGCGGCCACATCGGTACCGCCGCCCTGGGCCATATCCGGCCGGCCGCCACCCTTGCCACCCACTGCCTGGGCAGTGTTGCGGATCAGGTCACCGGCCTTGACCCGTGCGGTCAGGTCGCTGGTGACACCGGCCACCAGCACCACCTTGCCGTCCAGCTCGCCGCCCAGCAGGATGACCGCCGAGCCCAGCTTGTTCTTCAACTGGTCGATCAGCGCCAGCAGGCCCTTGCCATCGACCCCGTCAACACGCTTGACCAGGACCTGCATGCCGCCCAGCTGCTGAGCTTCACCGGCCAGGTCATTACCTGCAGCGCTGGCGGCCTTGGCCTTGAGCTGCTGCAGATCCTTTTCCAGTTGCTGGCTGCGCTCCAGCGCCGCACTCAGCTTGCTCAGCAGGTTGTCGCGGTTGCCCTTGAGCAACTGTGCGGCCTGACGCAGCTGTTCTTCGGCGTCATTTACCCAGTTCAGTGCCGCTTCACCGGTGATCGCCTCGATGCGGCGCACACCGGAGGCAATGCCGCCCTCGCTGGTAATCTTGAACAGGCCGATGTCGCCGGTACGGCTGACGTGGGTGCCGCCGCACAGCTCGACGGAGAAACCGCCGCCCATGGTCAGTACCCGCACCTGGTCGCCGTACTTCTCGCCAAACAGCGCCATGGCACCTTTGGCCTTGGCGGTCTCGATATCGGTGACTTCGATTTCCACGGCGCTGTTGCTGCGGATCTGCTGGTTGACCAGCCGCTCCAGCTGCTGCAGTTGCTCCGCGCGAATCGGCTCGAAGTGGCTGAAGTCGAAGCGCAGACGCTGGCTGTCCACCAGCGAGCCCTTCTGTTGTACGTGCTCGCCCAGTACCTGACGCAGTGCTGCGTGCAGCAGGTGGGTGGCCGAGTGGTTGGCCTTGGTGGCCTCGCGGATGCTGTCGTCCACTACCGCCTTGATACTGGCACCCACTGCCAGACTGCCATTGACCACCACCCCATGGTGCAGGTGGGCGCCACCGGCCTTGGTGGTATCGCGTACATCAAAACGTACACCGGCGCCGCTGAGGTAACCGGTATCCCCTACCTGGCCACCGGATTCGGCATAGAAGGGCGTGCGATCCAGTACCACCACACCGGTCTCGCCTTCAGCCAGCACATCGACTGCCTGACCATCACGCAGCAGGCTGATGATCTGCGCCGAACCGGCGGTGCTGTCGTAGCCTTCAAACAGCGTATCGGTATCGACCTTGACCAGCTGGTTGTAATCCAGACCGAACTGGCTGGCGGCGCGGGCGCGCTCGCGCTGGGCCTCCATCGCCGCTTCGAAACCGGCTTCGTCGATGCTCAGGTCACGCTCCCGGGCAATATCCCCGGTCAGGTCCATGGGGAAGCCGTAGGTGTCGTACAGTTTGAACACGATATCGCCGGGGATCTCGCTGCCCTTGAGGCTGGCCAGATCCTGTTCGAGAATCCGCAGGCCCTGCTCCAGGGTCCGGGCAAACTGCTCTTCCTCGGTTTTCAGCACCCGCTCGATATGCGCCTGCTGGGTCTTCAGCTCCGGGAAGGCCTCGCCCATCTCCGCCACCAGAGCCGAAACGATGCGATGGAAGAAGGTATCGCTGGCACCCAGCTTGTTACCGTGACGGCAGGCGCGGCGAATGATGCGGCGCAGCACATAGCCCCGGCCTTCGTTGGACGGCAGCACGCCATCGGCAATCAGGAAGCTGCAGGAGCGGATATGGTCGGCCACCACTTTCAGCGAGGCCTGGTTATCCTGGGCGCAGCCAATCGCCTCGGCAGCACCCTTGAGCAAGTTCTGGAACAGATCGATCTCGTAGTTGGAGTTGACGTGCTGCATCACCGCACTGATGCGCTCCAGGCCCATACCGGTGTCCACGCTGGGCGCGGGCAGTGGGTGGAGGACACCATCGGCGGTGCGGTTGAACTGCATGAACACGTTGTTCCAGATCTCGATGTAGCGATCGCCGTCTTCCTCCGGACTGCCCGGCGGGCCACCCCAGATATGTTCGCCATGGTCGAAGAAAATCTCGGTGCAGGGGCCACAGGGACCGGTGTCGCCCATGGCCCAGAAGTTGTCCGAGGCATAGGGGGCGCCGCCATTATCACCGATGCGGATCATGCGCTCGGTGGGTACGCCGACTTCCTTGGTCCAGATATCGTAGGCCTCATCGTCAGTGGCGTAGACGGTTACCCAGAGCTTCTCGCTGGGCAGGTTCAGCCACTGCTCCGAGGTCAGGAATTCCCAGGCGTAGTGAATCGCATCACGCTTGAAATAGTCGCCGAAGCTGAAGTTGCCCAGCATCTCGAAGAAGGTGTGGTGGCGGGCGGTATAGCCGACGTTTTCCAGGTCATTATGCTTGCCCCCGGCGCGCACGCACTTCTGGCTGCTGGTCGCGCGGGTGTAGGCACGTTTTTCCAGGCCGAGGAAGCAGTCCTTGAACTGGTTCATTCCGGCGTTGGTAAACAGCAACGTCGGGTCGTCAGCCGGTACCAGCGAACTGGAGGCTACTCGAGTATGGCCCTTCTCTTCAAAGAAACGAAGGAAGGCTTCACGGATCTCAGCGCTTTTCATAGGTCCCTTACCACGGATCAGGTCAGCCGGGCTCGCGCCAGGCAAAGTTCGTCATTATATAGGTATAGCGTCCGACCATGCATCAGCTGCACGAGCAGATATATCTATTGAAGCTATAGAAGAAGCTTGTAACAGTGCCGGACAACTCAACCCCGGGCATCAGTATAGGGGTCAATATCCAGCGGCGTACCGACCAGCGGTACCGCCCGCACCGGTGTTCCGGCACGCAACTGCAGTCGTTCGGCGGTCTGTGCGGCGACCACCAGGGTACCGGCGGCCAGCCGGGCTGAAGCAGCAGTGATGCGGCAGTTGCTGCGGGCACGGTTGTGGATCAGCCAGTTCGGCGCCTCGTCACCCGGTGTACCGATGGCCAGCAGCAGGGTCTGGCTGTCGCGGATGCTGCGGATCTGGTTGAACTGTGCCTCGATGGTCACGCCACCGTCGAAGATATCAATATAGCCCTGATCCTGCATGCCCTCTTCCAGCAGCATGGCCAGTGCCGGAGCCGAATCCGGATGTACCCCGCCCATCGCCGCCCGCGCCTCTTCACTGAGAAAGCAGGCATACAAAGGGAATCTTGGCATCATCTCGGCGATAAAGGATTTGCTGCCTGTGCCGGTCAGGTAATCGGCCTGGGCAAAGTCCATGCGAAAGAAGTGCTTGCCGAGACTGTCCCAGAACGGCGAGCGGCCCTGACTGTCGGACAGGCCCCGCATTTCCGCGATCACCTTCGGTGCGAAGTCGCTGGCAAACTCGGCCATATGGATAAAACGCGCCCGGGACAACAGCCTACCATACAGGCTGTGACGGTGGGGCAGACTGAGAAACAGCGAGCATAGCGCCGAGGCGCCGGTCAGGTCATTGGTGAGAAACAGCGTCGGCTGCTGGCGATAGACATTCAGCTCGCGGCTGGCGGTCACGCTCAGCCCCCGGCGGTAGCTGTACCAGGGCTCCCGCAGCCCCGCTGCGGCAACCACACCACTGGTGCCTATCACCTGCTGCTGATCATCCTCCAGCACGAACAGATAGTCGGCGTCGGCCACCGGCAGCTCACCGGCAAAGCTCGCCGCAACGGTATGCAGGCGACGTTCCAGCCGCTCCTCACTGGCGGGCAGGCTGGTCAGCCCGGAGCCTGCCTCCAGCGCCAGCTTGAGCAATACCGACAGGTCTTGCAGACGCGCCGCACGCACCAGCATGTCAGGCCCCTCCCATCAATCTGACGCTGTCACCCTCGCCGACCCCGAGCAACTGCGCCAGCTGTTCATCCACAATCAGTGGTTCACCCGGCGTCCAGCCCAGCGGGCACAGGCAGGCACGGAAGTCCCGTACCCGCTCATTGGCGATCAACCAGTCTCCGGTGGCAGGCAGCGGCTGCCCGATCTGCACCCTGGCCAACTGGCTGGAGCGCACCGTATGCAGCTCGGCGGTACGGGCCTGAACCACCGGCCCACCATCGACAATATCGATGTAGTTATCGCTTTCGAAACCTTCATCCATGAGGATGTCGTAGACCATCTGCGAGGCTGGTCGCACCTGGCCGATCACTTCCTGGGCGGAGTCCGGCAGCATGGGCACATACAGCGGATAGCCCGGCAGCAGCTCGGCCAGCACACTGCGCCCCAGACTGCTGCCCAGCCGTTCGGCCTCGGCATAGTCCACATCGAAGAAGTGCCGACAGACCCCATCCCAGAATGGCGAATTGCCCTGCTCGTCACTGATGCCGGAAATCTCCACGGCAATCGCATCGGCAAAGCGCTGGGGGTGCGCGGCAGCGAACAGCAGGCGGCCGCAGGCGTTGAGTCTGAGCGCCTGGTAGCTGCGCCAAGCCGGGTCCAGATAGAAACCGGTCAGCAGACTGTGACCGGTCAGGTCATGGCACAGGGACAGGACATGGATGCGGTTGTGCAGCCCCAGCTCCCTGGAGGCATGCACGAACATCTCGTTGCGGAAGGTGTAGAACGGCTGGCTGAAGCCCGCCGCGGAAATGATGCTGCTGCAGCCGACCAGCTGCCCGCTGTCCACATCCTCCAGCACGAAGAAGTAGCGCTCATCGCCGGTGAACACCACATCCTCATCCGTCGCCGCCTCGCTGCCCTCGATGATCACCGACAGGCGCTCGCGATCGGCTGGCAGGGAGGTGATCCCTGCCGGGCTGGCAATCGCCAGGCGTTCGATCTCGGCCAGATCAGCCAGGGTGCACAGGCGCTGGATGAGCATGGGGCCTCCGATTACTGCGCCAGTTTCAGCAGCGCCGAGCGCAGCCGTCCCAGCGCCTCGCGGATATCCGCCTCGGGAATGATCAGGCTCGGGGCCAGACGTACCACATCGGGCCCGGCCTGCAGCACCAGCAGACCTTCCTGCTGGGCCAGCCGCATCACCTGTCCGGCCTGCCCCTGGTAGCGTTCGGCCAATACTGCACCGATCAGCAGACCCTGACCACGGATGGCGGAGAACACTCCCAGCTCGTCATTCAGCGTGCGCAGGCCGCTGGTCAGCAGCGCGTTACGTTCGACCACACCCTCCAGCAACTGCGGGGTGTTGATGATATCCAGTACCCGCTCAGCCACCGCACAGCCCAGCGGGTTGCCGCCGTAGGTGCTGCCGTGACTGCCCACACTCAGCGCCGGGGCCACCCGGTCGGTGGTCAGCATGGCGGCGATCGGGAAACCACCGCCGATACCCTTGGCGCTAGTCAGGATGTCCGGCGTCACGCCACTGTGCATATAGGCAAACAGCTTGCCGGTACGCCCCATGCCGCTCTGCACCTCGTCAAAGATCAGCAGCGCATTGTGCTTGTCACACAGCGCCCGCACCGCCTGCAGGTATTCGCTGGACGCCGGAATCACCCCACCCTCGCCCTGCACCGGCTCGAGCACCACGGCGCAGGTGCGCTCGGAAATCTGCGCTTCCAGCGCGGCGATATCGTTGTAGGGCACATGGCTGATGCCGCTGATCGCCGGACCGAAGCCCTGGGAGTACTTGGGCTGGCCGCCGACGCTGACGGTGAACAGGGTACGACCGTGGAAGCTGTTGCTGCAGGCGATGATCTCGTGCTTGTCGGCACCAAAGTTGTCGTGCGCCCAGCGCCGCGCCAGCTTGAACGCCGACTCGTTGGCCTCGGCGCCGGAGTTGACGAACAGCACACGGTCGGCAAAGGTCGCCGCCACCAGCTTGGCTGCCAGCCGCAGGGCCGGTTCGTTGGTCATGATATTGGACACATGCCAGAGCTTCTGCGCCTGCTGGGTCAGCACCTCGACCAGCTCCGGGTGGGCATGGCCCAGCGAGTTGACCGCAATGCCACCGGCCAGATCGATATATTCCCGGCCCTGCTGATCCCACAGGCGCGAACCCTGGCCGCGCACCGGAACCATATCCACGGGGGCGTAATTGGGCATCATGTACCGATCGAAGTCGGCGCGACTGACCTGCATGGACTGCGACATCTATTCAACTCTCCTGTGTTCGCCAAGGGCGGATAACAATAGTGGCACTGCCGGACTCATATACTGACTCGACCATCCTGCACCTGCTGGGCACGGTACTGATTCCGGTCCTCCCGGGGAGTCACACCGAAACAGTTGCGGTAGGCGCTGGAAAAATGCGGGCCAGAGGAAAAACCGCAGGACAGACCGATCTGGATGATCGACTTGCTGGTCTGCTGCAGCAACTGCCGCGCCCGATTCAGGCGCAGCTCAAGATAATACTGCGACGGCACACTGTTCAGATACTGTTTGAATATCCGCTCCAGCTGCCGCCGGGAAACGCACACATGCCGGGCAATCTCGTCGGTGGTGAGCGGCTCCTCGATATTCGACTCCATCAGGATCACCGCCTGGGTCAGCTTCGGGTGGGTACTGCCCAGCCGGTTGCGCAGCGGTACCCGCTGCTGCTCGCTGCCCGCGCGGATACGCTCGACATTCAGATCCTCGGCCACCAGCGCCGCCAGATCCGGCCCGTGCTGCTCGGCCACCAGGCTCAGGAACAGATCGGTGATGGCACAGCCGCTGCCACTCAGCCGTCCCTCATCCTGCTCGAACAGCCGGGTACTGGCCAGCACCGCCGGAAAGCGCTCGCGGAACTCCTCCAGCATGCGCCAGTGCACAGCGCAGCGACGGCCGTCCAGCAAGCCGGTCATGGCCAGCGGAAACACCCCCTCCTCCAGCCCACCCAGGGTGACATTCTCCCGGGCCAGTGAACGCAACTGCAGGGTCAGCGACGGGCTGATGGAGTTGGGCAACTGCGCCACATCGGCCACCAGCCACAACTGCGACAATCCCGGCGGCGGCGCCTGCCAGCGCCGCCCGGGCAACTGCCAGCCCTCCGGCGAGAGGATCGGCTGATCATCCAGGGTAAAGCACTCGGTCTGATACAGCAGCGCCTCGGCCATCCGATTGGCTGAACGCAGCACGGCCAGCGCAGGCATCACGATAGCCGGATGACAGCCCGGCCACAGCAGAAATGCCGTGTGCCGTGTTTCAGCGGTCATCCGGGGATCCTTGCGGGGCTAGCGGTAACGCCATGTTCAGGCCTGATCGGGGTTCGAAGTCAATGCTGCATTGTGCCACAGGCCACGCCGGATCGCACCGGGCTGTGCAGGGCAATGACGGGAAGTGATGTCCTCTCTGCCGCCCGCCCCACCACGTCATTGCGAGCGCAGCGCGGCAATCCAGCGTGAGTGGCATAGAGGCCCATGGATTGCCGCGTCGCTGCGCTCCTCGCAATGACGGGAAGCAGGACGCTAGAGCAGTACTACCAGAGCCCCCTCTGCCCCAACCGTCATTGCGAGCGAAGCGCGGCAATCCAGCGTGCGATGGCATAGAGGCCCATGGATTGCCGCGTCGCTATGCTCCTCGCAATGACGGAGGAGTCGGCAGGCGGTTCGGTCCAGGTGCTCGATGCCGCGCTGGCGCGCAACTCAGCTGCCAGTCGCCATCTTCTTCACTGCCAGGCGCACCATCTCGTCGTGAATCAGTTGCGGGTTGACCTGTTTCAGCGCCCAGGCTTCGCGCCCCTTGTCATGGGGCAGGATCATGAAGGTGCCGGCCTCCGACTCCCGGTAGATCATGTCGGCAATATCCGCCGCAGAAATCGGCGAGCTTTCCAGCAGCTTGGCGATATCGTCCTTGGACGCCGCATCCGGCCCTCGGTAGGAGTTCATCAGATTGGTCTGGAAGAACGACGGGCAGACCACATGCACCGCCACCCCACGGGGCTTGAGTTCGCACAGCAGGCTTTCGGACAGCGCCACCACCCCGGCCTTGGCCACGTTGTAGTTGCTCATGCCCGGCGCCTGCATCAAGGCAGCCATGGAAGCGATATTGATGATGCGCCCGCCCTGCTGGGCCAGCAGCAGCGGCATGAACGCCTTGCAACCCTTGACCACGCCCATCAGGTTGATGCTGATCTGCCAGTCCCAGTCCTCCAGTGACAGGTCCTCGAACCAGCCGCCGGAGGCCACGCCGGCGTTATTGATCAGCACATCAATGCCCTGCATGCTCTCTTCACAGCTCTGCGCCAACGCCGCCAACTGGCTGTAGTCGCGCACATCGCAGCGCCGGGTGAAGCCGCTGCCGCCTGCCGCCTCGACCAGACGCAGGGTTTCCTTCAGGCCCTCTTCCTGAATATCCGCCAGCGCCAGCCAGGCACCCTCTCTGGCGTACCGCAACGCCAGCTCACGCCCCAGCCCGCTGCCGGCACCGGTTACCACTACTCTCAATGCTTTCATACCGCCTCCATTTGCTACCCCGGCGTCGAGCCAATTTATATTTTTGTCTCAGCCGGGCCCGACAAGTGCAGTCTAGCGGTGAGTGGCATGGGCGAGGAGCAGAAAACAGCGTTATCACTATCACGAATAGGGGATATTCGATTTCAACAGTAATCGGCTCTGTTGGGCAGAATCCGCCGGGCCGACACCTGGATCATGCAGCGATTGTCTCGCGGCACGGAGCGTATTGAAGCTGAAGCACAAATAAAAAAAGCGGTTACCCGGAGGGCAACCGCCTAAGGCCTTGCGAGCCATGCACGTTAAAAATCGAGAATTCAGGAATTCCGGTTACGGGTCTTCTGGGCGTCCTTGTAAATGAACACGCCTACCCCGGCGAGAAAAACCACCATCAGGCCGACTGTCAGTAAACCGGCAATCACAGCGTCATCAATAAACATTTGGGCATCTCCGCATCCGTGTATGATTGCAGAATACCCATATGGCCTATCCGGGTAATTGATCAGGGTCAATTAAAGCGCTGTTTCAGTATCGATTTGATAATTCTTCAGTGTTTTTCAGCGCTTTTTGGCTTTTTTCTTCGAACGGCGTTTCTTTGCCGGGGCGGCAGGCAGGGGGAAGGCTTTTTCAAAGGCGCTGCGCACCTGTTCCAGCCGGGCTTCGTGGATCTCATGACGCCGATCACGTCGCGCTTCGGCAAGGTCGATTACCGGGGCAGATTCGGATGGCGTGGGCATGGGGACTCCTGACAGGCTGCGCAGGGCAAGCCTAGGGAATCTCAGGCGCGGATGTCAACCATCAGGCCCTTGCGTGGCAGCTCGCCGTCCTTCGCGGTCTCCGCCGGTTGCACAGGATCATCAGCATTCTGCTCGAGCGTCTCATCACGGTCATCGCTACCCGCATGCTGACCGCTGTGCTGGAATGCAGGCTGCTGCTCTACCGGCAGCTCAGCCAGAGGGTCATGCGCCAGCCCTTCGGCAGCCGTAGTGCGCACCTGACGGTCCGGCTTGAACACCTCCTGCTGGGTGCCTGCCGGGGGCAGACCAGGAATCAACATGGGACACCTCAATTCGTGACATATTCACGCAAACTACTACAGGTACTGATGTTATCGGCTGCGATTGGTTCATTGTGAGCCGGATTGCGCCAACCTGTTCACAAAACCACCAGAAAACAGGCCCATACCTTTCCCGCCAACCGGCGGTTTGTCCCACTGCATCTATCAGTTACCATAGCGCCCTTTTCAGCGCACGGCAGGAGTGGAGCATGACAGTATTTACCCCGGGACAACGCTGGGTCAGTGACAGCGAAGCAGAACTGGGACTGGGTACGGTGTTATCACAGGACGACCGGCTGGTTGTCATGCTGTTCCCCGCCAGCGGCGAAACCCGTCACTACTCCATCCGCACCGCGCCACTGACCCGGGTCCGCTTCAGCCCCGGCGACAGCATCACCCACCATGAGGGCTGGAACCTGACGGTCAGTGATGTCAGCGAGCAGGATGGCCTGCTGCAGTATCAGGGACTGCGCGAGGACGGCAGCGAAGACGGCTTCTGCGAAACCATGCTGGATAACTTCATCCAGTTCCGCCTGGCCAGCGACCGCCTGTTCGCCAGCCAGATCGACCCGCTGCCCTGGTTCGGTCTGCGCCACGAAAGCCTGCGCCACTACTGCCGGATCCAGCGCTCACCGCTGCTCGGACTGGCCGGGGTACGCACCCAGCCCATCGGTCATCAGCTGCATATAGCCAGGGATGTCGCCAATCGCGTTGCGCCCCGGGTGCTGCTGGCCGACGAGGTGGGCCTGGGCAAGACCATTGAAGCCGGCCTGATCATCCATCGCCAGTTGCAGACCGGCCGGGTGCGCCGGATACTCATCGTGGTGCCGGAGAACCTGCAGCATCAATGGCTGGTGGAAATGCTGCGCCGCTTCAACCTGCGCTTTGCCCTGTTCAATCACGAGCGCTGCGCCGGGGCCGAGGACAACCCCTTCGAGGAAGAGCAGCTGGCGCTGGTCTCGCTGGAGTTCCTGCTGGAGGACGCCAAGGCCGCCGACTGGCTGCAGGCGACCGACTGGGACATGCTGGTGGTCGACGAGGCCCACCATCTGGTCTGGCACGAGGAAGGCGCCAGCCCGGAATACACCCTGATCGAATTGCTCGCGGCGCAGACTCCTGCCGTGCTGCTGCTTACCGCTACCCCTGAACAACTGGGTCAGGCCAGCCACTTTGCCCGGCTGCGTCTGCTGGATCCCGATCGCTTCCACGACCTGCAGGCCTTCCGCGAGGAAAACCAGCGCTACCAGCCCGTTGCCGATGCCGTACAGCGGCTGCTGGACACCCGGCAGCTGGCCGACAGCGACCATGAGGCACTGGACAACTGGCTGGGAGACAGCGCAGCGGCACTGATCGACAACCTGCACAGTGATGATGACAGCACTGCCGAGGAAGCCCGCCGCAGTCTGATCCGCCAGTTGCTGGACCGCCACGGTACCGGTCGGGTGCTCTATCGCAATACCCGGGCGGTGATCAGCGGCTTCCCCGAGCGTCAGTTGCACCCCTACCCGCTGCCCTGCCCGGCCATCTATGCAGACCTGGAAGGCCGCGCCGCACTCTACCCCGAGGTCGGCCTGCAGGATGAGTTCGAGCCCCAGGAAACCGCCTGGTGGCAGGACGATCCCCGCGTCGACTGGCTGATCGACACCCTGAAGATGCTCAGGCACAGCAAGATCCTGGTGATCTGCGCCCACGCCGAAACCGCCCTGGATCTGGAGGACGCCCTGCGTATCCGCAGCGGCATTCCGGCCACGGTATTCCATGAGGGCATGAGCATCATCGAGCGCGACCGCGCGGCGGCCTTCTTTGCCGATGAGGAGTTCGGTGCCCAGGTGATGATCTGCTCGGAAATCGGCAGCGAGGGCCGCAACTTCCAGTTTGCCCATCATCTGGTGATGTTCGACCTGCCGGCCCACCCGGATCTGCTGGAGCAGCGTATCGGCCGTCTCGACCGCATCGGCCAGCAACACACCATCCAGCTGCATGTGCCCTATCTGGAAGATACCGCCCAGCAGTATCTGTTCCAGTGGTATGACCAGGCGCTGAACGCCTTCAGCGCTACCGCCCCGACCGGCAACGCCCTGCAACAGCGCTACGGCTCTGCTCTGCTGCAACAACTGGATCACCCCGCCGAGGCCGAATGGCAACAGCTGATAGCCGACGCCAGACAGGCCCGCAGCGAACTGGAAGCCGAACTGCAGCGCGGTCGCGACCGGCTGCTGGAGCTGCACTCCCGGGGCCACAGCGGCGATGCCCAGCGCATGATCGAAGCCATCGAGCAACAGGACAACGACTTCCAGCTGCCCATCTATATGGAGCGGCTGTTCGATGTGTTCGGCATCGACAGCGAAGACCATTCGGACAACGCCCTGGTGCTGCGCCCCAGCGAACGCATGCTGGATTCAGGCTTCCCGCTGGGTGACGAGGAAGGCGTGACCATCACCTACGACCGCGACACTGCGCTGTCCCGCGAGGACATGCAGTTCATCACCTGGGAACACCCGATGCTGCAGGGCGGCATGGACCTGGTGCTGTCCAGCAGCATGGGCAACAGCGCCGTGGCACTGCTGAAGAACAAGGCGCTCAAGCCTGGCACCATGTTGCTGGAGTGTCTGTTTGTCAGCGAAGCCATCGCTCCGCGCCAGTTGCAGCTGCAGCGCTACCTGCCACCGACCCCGGTGCGCTGTCTGCTGGATGTGAGTGGCAACGACCTGGCCGCCAAGGTGGCCTTCGATACGCTGGACGCTCAGTTGGAAAGCCTGCCCAAACACCTGGCCAGCCGCGTTGCCAAGAGCCAGCGCGACACCGTGGAAACCCTGCTGGACCGCGCCGAGGCCCTGGCCGACGTGCAGCACGCCGAGCTGGTGCAACAGGCCAGCGAACGCTTTACCCGGGAGCTGGACGAGGAGATCGAGCGCCTCAAGGCCCTGCAACAGGTCAACCCGCTGGTGCGCCAGAGCGAGATCGATGCACTGGAGAAGCAACGCAGTCAGGGCGTGGAAGTACTCGGCCAGGCCAAGATCCGGCTGGATGCCCTGCGTATTCTGGTTGTCGGCTGACAACCCTGGGAAGGACGAGCACCAGCTCGTCCAGCGAAGCAGCCTGATCCGCTGAAGCAGTCTGCTGACCCGCTCATCGAGCTGGTGCTCGACGTTCCCAGAGCAGCTGCACCAGCTCGTCCAACCATCACCCCAACCGCAGAAAATTCCGCAGATCACTGGCCCGGGCCAGTGCATCTCGGCGCCCCAATTCGATCAGTTCGTTGCAGTACTCCGCCTCGAACAGCAGATAGCTCAGCAGATCGCTGCCCGAGCTGCGGGTGGCGCCGCTGCCGCGCAGGAACAGCCGCAGCCCGGCGGGCAGTGCGTTGCGGTGGCGGGCGGCGATCACGTCCAGCGGCTCACTGGGGGAAATCACCAGTACATCCACATGGCGCAGACCCTCGCTGGTATTGCGCATACCCAGCGGCTGGTAGGAGGCGAGAAAGTTCATCCGCTCCAGCTGTTCCAGATCGGTTTCCAGGTTATCGATAAAGGTACTGTGCAGCAGATGCCCGCCCAGCTGCGCCAGACTCGGCGGCGGTGGGGGCTTGATTACCGGGCCGGGCTGCCCGGCCGCCGGCCCCGAACCGACCCTGTGGGTCACGCCGATCACCAGCACCCGGCTGGCGCCCAGGTGCAGCGCCGGGCTCAGCGGTGACTGCTGACGCACGGCGCCGTCACCGTACCAGCGGCGGTTCAGCAGCACCGGCGGGAACAGCAGCGGAATCGCCGCCGAGGCCATCAGGTGGTCCAGCCCCAGGCGGGTCTGCACACCGATACGCCGATGCCGCCGCCAGGGCGTGATACGGCTGCGGCTCTGGTAGAAATACACCGACTGGGAGCTGTGGTAATCGAAGGCCGACACCGATACGGCCCGCAGCAACCCGGCCTGCAATGCCTCCTCGATACAGCCGAAGCGCATATGCTGATCCAGCAGTTCGCGCAGCGGGCGATTATCCAGCAGCGCCGTAGTCATCTCCCCGGAGCCCCCCAGCAGGTTGGTGCGCGACCAGCGCCAGGCCTGGGCCAGCAGGCCCGGCCAGTCGGTGCGCATCACATGATGGCTGCGAAACCCGGCCCAGACATCCAGCATGCTGTCGACGGCGGCATGCAGATCACCGGCGTGGGTGGCCAGCGCCAGCGCGTTGATCGCTCCGGCAGAGGTGCCACAGACGATCGGAAAGGGGTTCGGCGTGCCCGGTGCCGTCAGCTCGCGCAACCCGGCCAGCACGCCCACCTGGTAGGCGGCACGGGAGCCGCCACCGGACAGCAGCAGTGCCAGATTATCCTTGGCCGCCGGGCCGAACGGGCTCATCAGCTGGCCCGTCTTTTCTTGCGGTTCTTCCGCTGGCGCTGCGGATAGGGACGCTCCTCGCCCTCGGGGCGGGTCTTGAAGCGCCGGTGTACCCACATGTACTGCTCAGGCTGCTGGAGGACTGCCTGCTCGACCCATTGGTTGATGCGCAGCGCATCAGCCAGTTCGTCACCTGCGGGGAAGTTTTCCAATGGCGGATGCACCCGCAGCAGATAGCCCTGTCCATCCGCCAGCCGGGTCTGGGTAAAGGGTACCACCCGGGCCTTGCCCAGCCGGGCAAAGGTGGCGGTGGCTGTCACGGTAGCGGCGTTGACGCCGAACAGCGGCACGAACACGCTGGCCTTGCGCCCGTAATCCTGATCCGGTGCGTACCAGATGGCCCGGCCCCTGCGCAGCGACTTGAGCATGCTGCGCACATCATCACGCTCTACCGCCACCGCATCATCATTATGCCGTTCGCGACCACGACGCTGGACATGATCGAAGGCCGCGTTCTTGTGCTCGCGGTACATGCCGTCAATGGTCGCCTGCTGGCCGAGCAGCGCAGCGCCTATTTCCAGGGTGGTGAAATGCGCCGACATCAGCACCACGCCCTGCCCCTCGGCGGCGGCCTGTTGCAGATGCTCCAGCCCCTCGATCCGTGCCAGCCCGGCCAGCCGCTGTTTCGGCCACCACCAGGCCATGGCCATCTCGAACAGGGCGATACCATTGGAGGCAAAGTTCTCCCGCAGCACCCGGCGACGCTCCTGCGCCGACCAGTCGGGGAAGCAGAGTTCCAGGTTGATCCGGGCAATCTCCCGGCGCTCGGCCATGAACTGGTACATGAACCAGCCGACCAGCCGTCCCAGCCTCAGCAGAACCGGGTAAGGCAACTGGATGATCAGCCACAGCAGCCCCAGACCAAGCCAGAGAAGCCAGTAACGGGGGTGCAGCAATGCAGCAGAAAAACCGGGACGCGTCATCAGGACAACCACATGCAAGAAACAGACGCCCATTCTACCCGCCCCGCACGGTGGATGGAAAACCGCGCAATTGCAGCGCATTTCCGGTTTCAGCTTGCTGTCATTTCTTGCAGACTATATAACGAGCCTCTGAAAACCGTCCCACCTACGTTCCATGGATCTGCAATGACTGCCAACTCTAATCTGGACCTTCTCGATAACGACCCTGTCTTCCATCTGAAGGGCGGCATGTTGACCATGACGGTAGTGGAGCTGGTACGCCAGGCACCGGAACGCTTTGCCATCCAGTTGGCGGAAAAGGTCGAGCAAGCGCCCAATTTCTTTCAGGACACCCCGGTACTCATCAGTCTGGAAAAGCTCGACGACCAACTGGATATCGCCGGTCTGGTAACCCTGTTGCGCACCTGTCGCGACTACGGGCTGCTGCCGGTGGCGCTGCGCGGCGCCGAGGAGTTTCGCCCGCTGGCCCAGCAGGCCAGCCTGGTATTGCTGCCCCCGGGACGCGGTGGCCGGGACAAGATTCTCGAAGCGCCGGAACCTGCAGCGCAAACTGTTGCCCAACAACCAGCCGCTGCCCCGCCCCCCGCTGCACCTGCTCCGGCCAGCCAGAACACCCCGACCCGGGTCATCACCCAGCCGGTACGTTCCGGCCAGCAGGTCTATGCACCGGGCGGTGATCTGATCGTGCTGGCCCCGGTCAGTGCCGGTTCAGAGCTGCTGGCCGATGGGCATATCCATGTCTACGGCCCGCTGCGTGGCCGGGCCTTGGCCGGGGTACGGGGTGACGCCGGTGCACGGATCTTCTGTCAGTCACTGGAGGCCGAACTGGTCTCGGTGGCCGGCCAATACAAGGTTGCCGAGGACCTGCGCAGGCAAGCGCAGTGGAAGGCAGCGACGCAGATAGCACTCGAAGGTGACAGCTTGAAGATAACAGCCCTTTGACAGATACTGTTTTCCCATTCGGAAACACCCGTGGACCGTGGCCTGGACCTCCCTCCAGGAGCCAGCCAGGGTCAGCAGCAACGGCGCCCAACTCCAGCATTTTGTGCGTCCCATAACTACATCAAAGATCAGTCAGGAAGGTCATTTTGGCAAAGATCCTAGTCATTACCTCAGGCAAGGGGGGCGTTGGTAAAACCACTACCAGCGCTGCCATCGGTACCGGGCTCGCACTGCGTGGATACAAGACAGTCATCATCGATTTCGATGTGGGATTGCGTAACCTCGACCTGATCATGGGGTGCGAGCGTCGCGTGGTCTATGACTTCGTCAACCTGATCAACGGCGACTCCAACCTCAATCAGACGCTGATCAAGGACAAGCGCTCGGACAACCTGTTCATCCTGCCCGCGTCCCAGACCCGGGACAAGGATGCGCTGACCCTGGAAGGTGTCGGTGGCGTACTCGACCAGCTCAAGGAGACCTTCGATTACATCGTCTGTGACTCCCCGGCCGGTATCGAGAAAGGCGCCCACCTGGCCATGTACTTTGCCGATGAGGCGATTGTCGTGACCAACCCGGAAGTCTCCTCGGTCCGCGACTCCGACCGCATGCTCGGCGTGCTGTCGAGCAAATCGCGCAAGGCCGAACAGGGCGAAGCCATCAAGGAACACCTGCTGCTGACCCGCTACAGTCCCGAGCGCGTCGAGAACGGCGAAATGCTCTCGGTCAGCGACGTGGAAGACATCCTCTCCATCCCGCTGCTGGGCGTCATTCCCGAATCCCAGGCGGTACTCAAGGCATCCAACCAGGGTATCCCGGTGATCATGGATGACAAGAGTGACGCCGGTCAGGCCTACAGCGACGCCGTCGAACGCCTGCTTGGCAAGGAAGTAGACCACCGCTTCCTCGAAGCTCAGAAGAAAGGGCTGCTCAAGCGCCTGTTCGGAGGTTAACGATGAGTCTTTTCGACTATTTCAGCCGCAAGAAGAAGCAGGAGTCCCCAGCCTCACTGGCCAAGGAACGCTTGCAGATCATCGTTGCCCACGAGCGTGGCCAGCGCAGTCAGCCGGATTACCTGCCGCGCCTGCAGCAGGAAATCATCGATGTGATCAGCAAGTACGTTCCCATCGACCGGGATCAGGTGCATGTCGCGCTGGACAACCAGGACGACTGCTCGATCCTCGAACTGAACATCACCCTGCCTGAACGCTAATGAACAGGTGCCGCCGTCGGGCGGCACCCTGGTTACCCCATGCCCCTGACCCATATCGGTATCCTCCACGAGGATCCGGCCTTTCTGATTGTCGATAAACCCACCCTGCTGCTGTCGGTGCCCGGTCGTGCCGAGGACAACAAGGACTGCCTGATCACCCGCCTGCAGGAAAACGGCTACCCCGAGGCGCGCATAGTGCACCGGCTGGACTGGGAAACCTCCGGCATCCTGGTGATCGCCCGGGACCCGGACAGCCACCGCGAGCTGTCCCGCCAGTTCCATGACCGGGAGACCGGCAAGCGCTATATCGCGCTGTGCTGGGGCCAGCCGGAGGCGGACGCCGGGCATATCGACCTGCCTTTGCGTTATGATCCTCCGAACAAGCCGAGGCATATCGTCGACCATGAGCTGGGCAAACCGGCGCAGACCTTCTGGCAGGTGCTGGAGCGTCATGCCGAACACTGCCGGGTGGAGCTGACACCGATCACCGGGCGCTCGCACCAGCTGCGCGTACACATGCTCAGCATCGGTCATCCGCTGCTGGGCGATGGACTGTATGCCCACCAGCAGGCACTGCATGCCTGCCCACGCCTGGCCCTGCATGCCGCCCGTCTGGAAATCAACCATCCACAGACCGGCGAGCGCATGGCCTTCGACAGCCCGGCCCCGTTCTGAATACAGGAGTTTGCATGTTGCACAGTAGCGCCAGTCAATCCCTCGCGGATTTCATCCAATCCTCCCCCACCCCCTTCCATGCCGCCGCCAGCCTGGCCGAGCGCCTGCAGGCCGCAGGCTATCAGCAGCTGGATGAGCGCGAGGAATGGAATATCGAGGATGGCGGCCGCTACTACGTGCTGCGCAACCAGTCCTCACTGATCGCCTTCAGCCTCGGCCAGCCCGGTGCGCTGGAGCGCGGCATCCGCCTGATCGGTGCGCATACCGACAGCCCCTGCCTGCGGGTCAAGCCGCAGCCGGAGCTGAATCGCCATGGCCTGTGGCAACTGGGGGTGGAAGTCTACGGCGGCGCCCTGCTCGCCCCCTGGTTCGACCGTGACCTGTCACTGGCTGGCCGGGTAACCGCGCGGGACGCCAGCGGCGACCTGCATAACCTGCTGCTCGACTTCCAGCGCCCGATCGCCATCATCCCCAGTCTGGCCATCCACCTGAACCGGGACGTCAACAGCGGCTTTGCACCCAACCCACAGACCGAACTGCCGCCGGTACTCGCCCACAGCATCGACCCCAACCGGGATCTGCGCGCGCTGCTGGCCAGCGAACTGCAGGACCGCTACCCGCAGCACGGCCCGCTGCAGGTGCTGGATTACGAACTGAGCTTCTACGACACCCAGCCCCCGGCGGTGGTCGGTCTGGATGGGGACTTTCTCGCCGCAGCACGGCTGGACAACCTGCTGTCCTGCCATGCCGGTCTGCAAGCACTGCTGGCCAGTGACGGGCAGCAGGCCAGCCTGCTGGTGTGCACCGACCACGAAGAGGTCGGCTCCAGCTCCTGCTGCGGCGCCGACGGCCCCTTCCTGGAAGATGTACTGCGACGCCTGATCCCGGATGCCGAGCAACGCATCCGCAGTATCCAGCGCTCGGTACTGGTATCAGTGGACAACGCCCACGGCATCCACCCCAACTATGCCGACCGCCACGACGGCAATCACGGCCCGCAGCTCAACGCCGGTCCGGTAATCAAGATCAACAACAACCAGCGCTACGCCACCACCAGCGAAACCGCCGCCCTGTTCCGCCACCTGTGCCAGCAGGCGGATGTGCCGGTGCAGACCTTCGTGGTACGCAGCGATATGGGCTGCGGCAGCACCATAGGCCCGATCACCTCCAGCCGCCTGGGCGTACGCACCGTGGACATCGGCGCCCCGACCTTCGCCATGCACTCGATCCGTGAGCTGGCCGGGGTGAAGGATGTGGGGTATCTGCAGCAGGTGTTGACTGCATTCCTGAACAGCGAGCGGGTGTGAATCACGGGGTGTAGCGCACCTGCGCTACGCCTGTATTGCAGATGGGTACGGCGTCGAGCGGGCGCTCGACACCCCGGGACGGCGGGCACACCCCGCCCTCCGCGACAGCTCAGTCGTTGACCAGCACTATCTTGCCAACGATCCGGTCCCGGGCCAGCTCATCGAAGGCTTCATCAACCTGATCGAAGGGATAGGTTCTGGCGACCAGCGGTTTCAGCTTGCCGGACTCGAACAGCGGCCAGAGCTTCTCCTCCATCCGTGCCAGCAGTCCGGCCTTGAAGTCGGCGTTGCGGGTGCGCAGGGTCGAGCCGGTCAGGCGCAGGCGCTTGCCCAGTACCTTGGCCAGGTCCAGTTCGGCCCCACGTCCGCCCATCAGTCCGATCAATACCCAGCGGCCGTCCAGCGCCAGCAGGTCCAGGTGGTCTTGCGCGTAATTGGCACCGACCGGATCCAGCGCCACATCGAAGGGGCCGAAGTCCTTGAGCGAAGCAATGCCGTCGTGGCGCAGTACGCCCCCTTCAGCACCCAGCGCAATGCAGGTATCGAGTTTGTCCTGGCTGCCCAGGCTGACCCAGCAGGGGTTGCCGAAGGCCTTGCACAGCTGGATGGCAGCGGTGCCCACACCGCTGGCTCCAGCATGGATCAGCACCTTCTCGCCGGGCTGGGCAGCGCCCAGTTCGAATACGTTCAGCCAGGCGGTGCTGAATACCTCGGGGATGGCTGCGGCATCTTCCCAGCTCATGCCCTGGGGTACCGGCAGCAGATGTCGGGCATCCACCACCACTTCATCGGCCATGCCGCCACCGGCCAGCAGGGCACAGACCCGGTCGCCGGGCTGCCAGCGGGTCTGACCGCTGGTTTCGATTACTTCCCCGGCACATTCCAGCCCGAGAATATCGGTCGTACCCGGTGGCGGCGGGTAGTGACCGGCCTTCTGCAGCAGGTCTGCGCGGTTGATTCCAGCGGCCTTGATGCGTACCCGAACCTGGCCCGGCTGCAGCGCTGCCGCCTGCTCTTTACGCCAACTCAGTACGCCGCCTTCAGCTTGCAATCCTCTCACGGTGCCCCCAATATTAAACAGTCAAAATGGCTTGAAACGGGAACCCAAAGGCTCCGTTTGAGCACTAAAGCATACCCTCACCTCTCGGGACACGATACCTCAGATGACACTTACAACTACCTTACGCAAGTCCTGCCTGGTTGCTCTGCTCTGCCTCGGTATAGGCACTGCAGCAGCCGACGCCGATAGCGTAATGCCGGTGCTCGATCTGGAGAATCTGCAGCCGACCCGGGAGCAGATGATTGCCAGCCTCAACACCGTCGAGCTGCTGCGCCGTCACCATTACAACCGCATTCGCCTGAATGACGAGCTGTCCAGCGAGATCTTCGATACCTACCTGCGCCAGCTCGACCCCCAGCGCAGCCTGTTCACTGCCCAGGACATCAAGGACTTCGAGACCTACCGCTACAAGCTCGACGACCTGCTGCTCGGTGGTGACCTGAGCGTGGGTTTTGCCATGCACACCCAGCAGATCCACCGGGTGGATCAGCGCATCCTGTACGCCAGACAATTGCTGAAGGATGGTATCGACAAGCTGGATTTCGATGGTGACCAGAGCATCCTGATCGACCGTGAGGAGGCTGACTGGCCTGCCGACGAAGCCGCCCTGCAGGGGCTGTGGCACCAGCAGATCAAGGATGAGATCCTGCGCCTGAAGCTGGCAGGTCGGGAAACCGATGCCATTCAGGAGCTGCTGGAGAAGCGCTACGTCAATCAGCAGAAGCGCCTGTACCAGACCCGCAGCGAGGATATCTTCCAGAGCTATATCAATGCCCTGGCCCAGGTCTACGATCCGCACACCCAGTACATGTCGCCGGAGAATGCGGAGAACTTCGACATCAACATGGGCCTGTCGCTGGAAGGTATCGGCGCAGTGCTGCAGAGCGACAACGATTACACCAAGATCGTCCGCCTGGTCCCCGCTGGCCCGGCGGAAAAGAGCAAGCAACTGGCCCCGGCTGACCGCATCATCGGCGTCGCCCAGGGCAACAAGGAAATGGTTGATGTGGTCGGCTGGCGGCTGGATGAAGTGGTCAAGCTGATCCGTGGTCCCAAGGGCTCCTCGGTGCGCCTGGAGGTCATTCCGGCCAGCAACCCGCCCAGCGACCTGACCAGCCGTGAGGTGGCGCTGGTGCGCGAGGCTGTGAAGCTGGAAGACCAGGCGGCCAAGTCCTCGGTGCTGGAAGTGCAGGAAGATGGCCGGGACTACCGTATCGGCGTGATCGAGGTGCCCGGCTTCTATATCGACTTCAAGGCCTATCGCCGTGGCGATCCGAATTACCGCAGTACCACCCGGGACGTACGCCGTCTGCTCAAGGAACTGCAGGAGCAGCAGATCGACGGCATAGTGCTGGATCTGCGCAACAACGGTGGCGGTTCGCTGCAGGAAGCCACCGAGCTCTCCGGCCTGTTCATCGGCCAGGGTCCCAGCGTACTGGTACGCGATGCCCGGGGTGATGTCCAGGTGCTGGACGACCCCTCCGCCGGCGTGGCCTACAGTGGCCCGCTGGCAGTCATCGTCAACAAGCTGTCCGCCTCCGCCTCGGAGATCTTCGCCGGTGCCGTGCAGGATTACGGTCGCGGGCTGGTGATCGGTGAATCGACCTTCGGCAAGGGCACTGTGCAATCGATCCAGCCACTCAACCACGGCGAGCTGAAATTCACCCTGGCCAAGTTCTACCGGGTCTCCGGCCAGAGCACCCAGAACCGGGGTGTGGTACCGGATATCGTCTACCCCTCGCTGCTGGATACCGCCGACTTCGGCGAGAGCAGCCTGCCCCGCGCCCTGCCCTGGGACACCATCCCGGCGGTACCGTACAAGGCCGACAACCTGCTCAAACCGTTGATTCCGCGCCTGATCGACCGGCACAAGGCACGCGCAGCCAAGGACCCGGAGTTCATCTATACCCTGGCCCGCATCGACCTCAACCGTACCATGCAGGAGCGTGAATACCTGCCGCTGAACGAGGCCAGGCGCCGCGCCGAGCAACAGGAGTTCGAGGCCCAGCTGCTGGCCATGGAAAATGCCCGCCGCACGGCCAAGGGCGAGGAGCCGCTGGACAAACTGGACAAGGAAGACCCGCTGCTGGACGGCACCGCCGTGCATGTGGAAGAGGACGACGAGGACAAGAGTGACGACCCCTTCCTCGCCGAAACCGGGCATATCCTCATCGACCTGCTGGAACTGCAACGGCAGGTCGCCAGCGCCAGCTGAGCGGGCAGGGGCACGCCCTGTCATCTGTCTGTCATCAAAAAAGCACACAATTCCGGGCAGGAAACTTGCCCGGAACGCCGCCCGGACAAGGCTGTTTTCATCTATCTGGGCACCCCATGACGCTATCAACACATTACCGCACGCTGCGCAGCATCCTGCAGCGCGGCGCAATTGCCACCCTGTTCCAGCCCATCCACTCTACTGACGGTCGCGACATCATCGGTTATGAGGCGCTGTCCCGTGGCCCGTCCAACAGCCCGCTGCACTCGCCGATCATGCTGTTTGCCGCAGCCCGCCAATGCGACCGGCTGATGGAACTGGATATGCTGTGCCGGGGCCTGGCCATCGAGCGGTTTGCCGCCAGCCGGCTGCCCGGCAAGCTGTTTCTCAATGTCCTGCCCGAGACCCTGCTGGATCAGCGTCACGCTCCGGGGCGCACCCGGCAGATGCTCGAGCGCGCCGAGCTGGATGCCGAGCGGGTGGTTATCGAACTGACCGAACAATCACCGATCGACGATTACGACCTGCTGCGCCGTGCCCTGCGCTATTACCGCAACATGGGCTTTTCCATAGCGCTGGATGATCTGGGGGCGGGTTATTCCGGCCTGCGCCTGTGGACCGAGATGATGCCGGACTTCGTCAAGGTCGACCGGCACTTCATCGACGGCATCCACACCGACCAGCTCAAGCAGGAGTTTCTCGACTCCATGCTGCGCATGTCCCGTGCTTCCGGAGCCACGCTGGTGGCCGAAGGAGTGGAGCTGGATGAGGAGCTGCAGGTATTGAAGGGGCTGGGCGCGCCCATGGTCCAGGGCTTCCTGCTGGGACGCCCGCAACCCTACTCGATTCCGCTAGCCGATCAGGCTATGGCAGTTACCCACAGTTACTGTGGATAACTCTGTGAACAACCCCTGAGAAACTCGGGCAAAGTCCGTCCCGATGGGTGTTCCTGCTTTCTGTGCACTTTTTAAACAAAGCTAAAAAGCGTTAAAAAACAGTCATTTATAAATGAAATAAAACATCCTGCGGGGTGACAGATAGTCCATTACCTGTTACCCCCTGGGATGTGCATAACGGTAACACCACGGCACGGAGAAGCCTCTGCTCCGCTGGTTCGCCGCTGTTACCTTTGCACTCACTCCTGCCCTTGGATGCCCAGCAGCTGCATGTCGAATACCAGTACGGAGTTCGGCGGAATCAGTGGGCTGGGGCTGGCCGGACCGTAGGCCAGTTCGCTGGGAATGGTAACCTTCCATTTATCACCGACGCGCATCAGTTGCAGCGCTTCTACCCAGCCGGGGATAACCTGGGCCACCGGCAGATCGATCGGCTCACCGCGCTGCAGCGAACTGTCGAACACGGTGCCGTCAATCAACTTGCCTTCGTAGTGTACGCTGACCACGTCGCTGGCATCCGGCTGGGCACCTTCTGCGTCGCCGGACTCGACCACTTCATATTGCAGGCCGGACTCGGTGGTGACCACACCGTCGCGCTTGGCGTTTTCCGCCAGATAGTCCACACCAGCCTGCTGGTTGGCCTCACCGGCCTGACTGGCCTGCTCTTCAAGCTCGGCCTGCAGCTGGCCGAAAGCGGCGATGATGTCCTTTTCATTGACGCGGGCTTCAGTACCGCTCAGGGCGTCCTGCATGCCCAGGGTGAGTGCGTCGATATCCAGCTCGTTCAGGCCATCCTGGGCCAGACTCTGGCCCATGTTCAGGCCAATGCCATAGGAGGCCTGCTGGATGGAAGAAGTGAGTTCCGGTTCCTTTTCCTTGTTGCAGCCCGTCAGGGTCAAGATACCGATTGCCACAGTGGCTGCCAGCAGATTCCGCTTCATGCTTACCTCATGAGACTAGCCCGACAGGGCGAAAATGAAGCAGAAAGCATAACAGCGCAAATCCAGCCCGGCTACTGCCCAAGCCGGGTGAGAAAGGAAAATGGGGGCCGCTGGCCTAGCAGGTCACCACCCTCCCCTTCCTGCCCCGGGGCCCACCCCACCCACTGGATTGCCACGCCTTCGGCTCGCAATGACGGTGGGATGTATACGGTGCTGGGTGGCGCGGTTCAACCTCAACGTCATTGCGAGGAGCGCAGCGACGTGGCAATCCACGAGCCTCGGCATTCCCCGCACCCACTGGATTGCCGCGCTTCGCTCGCAATGACGGGGATATGTACGGTGCTGGGTGGCGCGGTTCAACCTCAACGTCATTGCGAGGAGCGCAGCGACGTGGCAATCCATGGGCCTCGGCATTCCCCGCACCCACTGGATTGCCGCGCTTCGCTCGCAATGACGGGGGATATGTACGGTGCTGGGTGGCGCGGTTCAACCTCAACGTCATTGCGAGGAGCGCAGCGACGTGGCAAT